>SLQE01000247.1 GCA_007131635.1 Bacteroidota bacterium
CCATCTCCGGATTTCGGCGACGCGGCTATACGCCTTCATCGATACGCGATTTCTCCGAGCGAATCGGGGTGGCAAAGAAGGACAGTATGGTCGATCTCTCTCTCCTTGAATTTTGTCTGCGTGAAGATCTCAATAAACGCGCGCAAAGATGTATGACGGTGCTTCGTCCGCTCAAGGTTGTGATTGAGAATTATCCCGAAGATCAGGTCGAAGAACTCGACGCGGTCAATAACCCCGAAGATGCGTCGATGGGAACGCGTAAGGTGCCGTTCTCCCGGGAGATCTATATTGAGCGGGATGATTTTATGGAGGACCCCCCGAAAAAATTCTTCCGTTTGTATCCCGGCAACGAAGTACGTTTGCGCTACGCGTACTTCATTACCTGCACGGATGTTATAAAAGATGAGAACGGTGAGGTTGTAGAACTCCGTTGTACCTACGATCCCGCATCGCGGGGCGGTAATTCCCCCGATGGCAGGAAAGTCCGCGGCACGATTCATTGGGTCTCGGTTCCGCACGCTGTCGATGCTGAAATACGTCTGTACGATAATTTGTTTATGAAAGAAGATCCGGACGATGTGGAGGAGGGAAAGACGTTTTTTGATTATCTTAATCCGGAATCACTGGAGATTGTCAGTGCTAAAGCGGAACCGATGCTCGGTAATGGTAAACCGGGTGATAGCTTCCAGTTTGAACGAACGGGCTATTTTGTAGCAGACAAAAAACAATACACACCGAAAAACCCGGTCTTTAACCGCTCCGTCACGTTACGCGATACCTGGGCAAAAATAAGTAAGAAGTAGACGCAAATACCCTAGCTATCATCCCTCGACGGAGTTTACCCCGCATCAGCGGGGCTGCCAATGACATAAAGACGCAAATGCCATCGCTTGCAGGCTTCGACTCCCTGCCTGCCGCAGGCATGGCGCTGCCAATGACATGGTTGGTACCAACCGATTACCACCTCAGAAGCGGTAAATATGATATTGTTTTTGGAAAAAACATACGATCAACACTTATATCAATGTACCATTTCACAATTACTCAACTAATTCATTTATGATTTATTATCCTTAATGCATTTGTTACTTTTCTTTTTTGCTCAAAAAAGAAAAGTAACCAAAAGAAAAAGGTGCCGAAATCGAAACGCACACCATCGTCTCCACCGCTCAAACCCGTCGATTTCGGGAATAAAGTTAAACCCTTTTCAGAATACTCCCTGTCATTAGTTTGATAGATTATTCCGACGAGTCGGAATAATAATCGACTCAGCCTGACACCCTACGCGCTGTTGTATTGTGTCATTAACATAGTAGATTTTCACACTGAGCCCCGCTGATGCAGGGGAAACTCCGTCTGGCACAGCCACCCCTTCGGGGGAAGTGTGAGAATCCAAACATACAATCAACCAATCATCCAATCATCCAATCATCCAATCCGTGCCCCCCCCCCCGAAGCAGGTAACAAGACGATTTTACGATCGATCCACGTTATCCTCTTGACATTCCGGTCGCATATTATTATATTATTAGCACTCTTTTTGATTGAGTGCTAACAGTTATATGTAACTCAAATATAATCAATAATTTATAAACCAGGTTTAATAATTTGGAGGATATTCTATGAACATTAAGCCATTAGCAGACCGTGTGGTGGTAAAACCTGCCCCTGCTGAAGAAAAGACCAAGGGTGGCATCATCCTTCCCGATACCGCAAAAGAAAAACCGGTTCAGGGTGAAGTTGTAGCAGTCGGCCCCGGCCGCGTATCTGACGACGGTAAAACAATCCCGATGGAAGTAAAAAAGGGAGATAAAGTTTTATACGGAAAATACTCGGGTACCGAAGTAACGATCGACGGTGAAGAGTATCTCATCATGCGCGAAAGCGATTTGTTCGCTATCGTCTAACCAACAAGTTTTACATAATTAAATAAACAATAAAGAATAAGGAGAAGTTGACTTATGGCAGCAAAACTTATCTACTACGATTCTGACGCACGGACAAAGTTACGCAAAGGTGTTGATAAACTTTCAGAAGCCGTCCGCGTTACGCTTGGTCCGAAAGGTCGTAATGTAGTCATTGACAAAAAATTCGGTGCACCGACCGTTACAAAAGACGGTGTAACCGTTGCAAAAGAAATTGAACTCGAAGATCCCGTAGAAAACATGGGTGCCCAGATGGTGCGCGAAGTAGCATCAAAAACATCCGACAATGCCGGCGACGGTACAACGACCGCTACTATTCTTGCACAGGCGATCGTGCGTGAAGGTATGAAGAACGTCACTGCCGGTGCGAATCCGATGGATTTGAAACGCGGTGTCGACCTCGCAGTTCAGGCAGTCGTCGCAGAATTGAAAAAAATGAGCCGCGACGTTGAAAATCAAAATGAGATTGCTCAGGTCGGTACCATATCCGCGAACAGCGACAAAGAGATCGGTCAGCTCATTGCAGATGCAATGGAGAAAGTCGGTAAAGATGGTGTCATCACCGTCGAGGAAGCAAAAGGTCTCGAGACCACACTTGAAGTTGTCGAAGGTATGCAGTTCGACCGCGGTTATCTCTCACCGTATTTTGTGACCAATGCCGATTCAATGGAAGCGGAACTTGAGAACCCGTACATCCTGATCCACGACAAGAAGATCAGCTCTATGAAAGATCTTCTCCCCATTCTCGAAAAGACAGCACAGCAGGGCAAACCGTTACTTATCATTTCCGAAGATGTCGAAGGGGAAGCACTTGCAACGCTCGTTGTAAACAAGCTCCGCGGAACATTAAAAGTATGTGCCGTGAAAGCCCCCGGATTCGGTGATCGTCGCAAAGCGATGCTTGAAGATATCGCTATCCTTACCGGCGGTACGGTTATCTCCGAAGAAAAGGGATTCAAACTCGAGAACGCAACGCTTTCATATCTCGGAACCGCGAAGAAAATCAATATCGATAAAGATAACACCACGATCGTTGAAGGCGCCGGAGAGAAAAATGATATCAAGAAGCGTATCAATGAGATCAAGGGTCAAATCGATAAGACTACTTCCGACTATGACCGTGAGAAGTTGCAGGAACGTCTGGCCAAACTGTCGGGCGGTGTTGCCGTCCTCGAAGTCGGCGCCGCAACAGAAGTCGAAATGAAAGAAAAGAAAGCCCGCGTCGAAGATGCATTACACGCAACCCGTGCAGCCGTTGAAGAAGGTATCGTACCGGGCGGCGGTGTAGCTTTCATCCGCACCTTAAAAGTGCTTGAATCGCTGAAAGGTGAAAATCAGGATCAAACGATCGGTATCAGCATCATTATGAAAGCGCTTGAAGAACCGCTTCGTCAGATCGTGAACAATACCGGTCTCGAAGGGTCGGTCATCTTGCAGAAAGTGAAAGAAGGAAAAGACGACTTCGGCTTTAATGCGCAGACTGAAGAGTACGAAAACCTCGTTAAGTCCGGCGTTATCGATCCGACAAAAGTAACGCGAATGGCGTTGGAAAACGCGGCAAGCGTTGCCGGATTGTTGCTGACCACTGAGGCAGTCGTTGTTGAAAAACCGGAAGAAGAAAAAGCTCCGGCAATGCCTCCGGGCGGTATGGGCGGTATGGGCGGCGGTATGGGTGATATGTATTAATCGTACCGAACCCTGTAGTATAATAATAAAGAGCCCGTTCACATTGAGCGGGCTTTTTTTTTGAGGAGGCAGAATCCAGAATCCAGTTGCCTGAGAAGAAGCTAAAAACCTGATATTCTATGTGCTGTGCATCATCTACACTATTCGAATGACATAAGTACTTGTATATTTACCGGGGAAATGGTACTTTTATTTGAAAGTGATTAACAACGAAATTAAAAGGTGAACATATGGGTGATACAGGGAAATCCGTTAAAGATTTAACGGTGAAAGAATTAAAAGATATTATTTATGCGACGGTAAAAGAGACTCTCGAAGATGAAGTTGAAGATTATATTGCTCTCCGAAGCAAAGAGTATGTACAATCAATACGTGAAGCACGTGAGGATTACAAGTCTGGGAATGTAAAAAAGTTTGATGGCCATAGAAAGAATATCTATGAATAAGATTAACTAAACCTCGATCTTAAACCCCGAACCCCGAACCCCATGC
>SLQE01000435.1 GCA_007131635.1 Bacteroidota bacterium
GATTATTGTCTCTCCCATGTATTAAACCGGCCCGGTAATTTCACGGCATCCAAATTCGGATGGGTACGCAAGCATGAACCGGCAGTCCTCGACCGACTGCATAAAATTATGCTTCCCGGTGATTTTATTGCTATGCGGTTAACGGGTGACGTCACGACTACCGTATCGGGTCTGTCGGAAGGCATACTCTGGGATTTTATTAATAACTCGGTTTCTTCCAAAGTGATGGATTATTTCGGCCTGAAACCGGATTATCTTCCGGACATAGTACCGACATTTTCCGTTCAGGGCAGATTGACAAGATCTGTTGCCGATGAACTTGGATTAAACCCGGATACCGTCGTCTCTTACCGTGCCGGCGATCAACCGAATAATGCATTATCTCTTAATGTGCTCGAACCGGGTGAAATAGCGGCAACAGGCGGAACATCGGGGGTCGTTTACGGAGTGATCGATAAAGCGAATCCCGACCGGCAATCCCGTGTCAACATCTTCGCGCATGTTAACCACGCGGAATCGAGTCAACGTCTCGGCGTCCTCCTGTGTATAAACGGTACCGGCATTCTCAATGCCTGGCTGCGACGCAATGTTACAAGCGGATCGGATTATGATACGATGAACAATGAGGCAGGAGCAATTCCGGTAGGTGCAGAAGGATTATCGGTGCTTCCATTCGGCAACGGAGCGGAGAGAGTGCTGGGAAATAAAAACATCGGCGCTCACTTTATCGGTCTCGATTTAAACAGACATACCAGAGCTCACCTCCTACGAGCCGCACAGGAGGGGATCGCATTCTCATTTCGCTACGGTATCGATATTATGAAGGAGCTGGGATTGAACGTATCCGTAATCCGGGCGGGTAACGAAAATCTTTTTCTCAGTCCGACCTTTCGGTCAACACTATCTGCCATTACTGATGCGGAAATTGAATTATTCGATACAAGCGGAGCACATGGAGCCGCACGCGGTGCAGCCGTGGGTTCCGGACATATCGGATCGCTGGCTGATCTTTCAGATATGCTGAAGCTGTCAAAAAGAGAATCACCTGAATTATCAAATAAGGAGCTCACCGTTCGGGCTTATGAACTCTGGTTAGAACGATTAAACCATGCATTGGCTCATATATAAATTTTGATACATCAAACCAACATGGGGAACATCATGAAAAAAGGCAATACAGAAATGGAATATTTTAAAGGAATTGACCGGATACCGTTTGAAGGATCTGAATCAAAAAATCCCCTTGCATTTAAATGGTATGATGAAGATGCTGTGATTGCAGGCCGGACAATGAAAGAGTACTTTCGTTTTGCGGTTGCATTCTGGCATTCATTTCGCGGGACGGGATTAGATCCGTTCGGCGGCGGTACCCGTGATATGCCCTGGCTCGCTGCCGGCGACCCAATTACCAGAGCAAAGGCAACCGTTGACGCAGCATTCGAATTTATAACGAAACTCGGGGTGCCTTTTTATTGCTTTCACGATTTTGACATCGTCGACGAAGGGAGTACGATTAAAGAATCCGATAGAAGAATGCGGATCATTGTTGACTATTTAAGAGAAAAACAGGAAGAGACGGGTGTCAAACTATTATGGGGCACCGCTAACCTGTTCAGTCACTCACGTTATATGAACGGTGCCGCAACGAATCCCGATTTTAGTGTACTCGCGTATGCCGCCACACAGGTGCAACGGGCAATCGATGTTACCTACGGACTTGGAGGAGAAAATTATGTGTTCTGGGGGGGACGTGAGGGATATTTTTCACTTCTCAATACAGATATGAAGCGTGAGAAAGAACATCTTGCCCGCTTTCTTGCTATGTCACGCGACTATGCCCGTAAGATCGGTTTTGACGGGGTTCTCCTTATCGAACCAAAACCGATGGAGCCGACAAAGCATCAATACGATTTCGACGTCGAAACGGTCATCGGGTTTCTCCGGTCGCATGGTCTTGATCGTGATTTTAAATTAAACATCGAAGTTAACCATGCAACGCTCGCGAATCATACTTTTCAACACGAATTGCAGTGCGCTGTCGATGCAGCTATGTTCGGAAGTATCGATGCAAACCGGGGCGATTATCAAAACGGATGGGATACAGACCAGTTCAGCATCGACTTATATGAGCTTGTCGAAGCGATGCTGGTCATCACACAGGCGGGCGGATTCAAACGAGGCGGGGTGAATTTCGATGCGAAGTTACGGCGGACATCCACCGATCCCGACGACCTTTTCTACGCACACATTACCGCTATGGATTTATTCGCACGCGCATTGATTATCACAAACAGGATACTGGAGGAATCTCCATATCTTACATTAAGAGCTCAACGGTACAGCAGTTTTGACAGCGGTGAGGGCGCACGATTTGAGAAAGGTGAACTATCATTAGAAGACCTGCGCGCTATTGCAATTCAACATGGTGAGCCGGGGAAGATCAGCGGTAAACAGGAATTATTTGAGCAGATAATTACATCGTATATTTGATAGATAAACGGAGAATTTGACTCTGAATACCTAAGTCGACACCGGCAGATAAGAGAAACCGGTGGCCTGATATAATTCGTGAAGGTCCGGAAGCTCCAACCCCGGATTATTTCAATTCCGGGGTTAGATATCGGTATTTATTTTAGATACAACATTTTCTTACTATGTACAAACTCTCCCGATTGCAGGCGATACATATAAATACCGCTCGGGAGATGGGATGCATCAAATATTACTTCATAATAACCTGCCTCGAGCTCTTCGTCGACCGGTCGTAACACAATTTGTCCGAGAGCATTATAAATAGCTAACTGAACGCGACATCTCTCAGGCAAACCGTACCGAATGATCGTTGACGGATTGAATGGATTCGGATAGTTTTGGTATAAGATATACTCAGTCGGAATATTTGCATCATACCGTGCTACCGACGTCACATCGTACGTTGTGAAGCTCCATACTTCCGACCATCCACTCGATCCGCTTTCATTTAGAGCGCAGACCCGCCAGTAGTAACGTGTTAAACTTCCCAGATCTCTCACTTCAAGTGAAGTACCCGTTATACCGATACTGTCAATCAGACATGTTACGAAATCGGAATCAACCGATACCTGGACGTGATATGTCACAGCTCGTTTTGACTCCTCCCAGACGAGTGAAGTATCAACGGAGATATGTATTGCATCATTTTGAGGTGACAGCAAAGCCGGGATATCTGCTATCGCTACATTAAAATTCCCTGCTATGAGTACGTCGTACGGCGGCATCACATACCTGAATGTTACCCCGGCAGTATCCAACCCATCCATGACAACGGCATCTCCTATGGTCCAGTTGACAAATACATAATCCCCGGATGGCACGGCACTTACGGTAACGGTATCGCCTTCTTCGTAGCTCCCTCCTCCGCTGACTGTTCCGCCGTCCTGCGGATTTGCTACCAGGGTGAGTGTATACATTGGCTGGATTACGACGGGTTTCCACCGATGATACGGATATCCGTTATTCATACTGTACTCAGTATCGGCTTTCCAAATCCCGATAAAATCCCAGTTGACGTATGTATTGACCGCGTATGGGTAGCTCATTTCATCGGTAGTTCTCCCCTCACCCCCCGCAGAAGAGATCTTACCTGATGTATTTGTATTCCAGTAACTATGCATTGCCGTACTTCCACCATCCTGTACACCAACCAGCCCTCCGGCCGATTCTTCTGACTCGGTACCGCGGACATTACCGGTCGAATAGCTATTTGTGATTGTGCTCCCCGATTGATTCCATCCAACCAGTCCGCCGATCTCTCTCGACCCTTCCACAGAACCGGTTGCATAACTATTGGTAATTTTGCTGCCGCCGGCATGATTTCCGATTAGACCACCGAGGATATCGCCGCCCGAAATATTTCCACCGGCAAAACTATTATGAGTACTGCTGTTGTGATGGTCTCCCACAAGACCGCCGAGGGAGCCCCCGCCGGATACATTTCCTTTGGCATAACTATTATTTATTATACTGTTTTTGACGTGGCTTCCGACCAGTCCCCCTCCGTTTCGATTATTACATTCCACAGTAACATCGGCGTAGCTACTATCCACTGTACTCCTGTCCGCA
>SLQE01000339.1 GCA_007131635.1 Bacteroidota bacterium
AAACCCGGCTTATACCGATGAGGAAGACAAAAAATAACGCTATACTCATAGTATATATTCGTACCTTGTTCGATGTTTCCAAACGCGTAAGCAATGCTGCAAGCGTCAGATATATCACCGCTGACATCATAGAGTGACCGCTGGGAAAACTTGGCGTTGTCTCTATCATCAGGTGCGGAACAACAGAGGGCCGCGGACGGATAAAGTAAAATTTTAACAGCAAACTCATTCCTAATCCGGATAACGTAGCGATAAGAACAAGCCACATCGACCGGTAACTCTTTCGTAATAAGAGATAACCGATGACTCCCAGTGTAATGAGCGTAAGGACCGGCGCACCTCCCAGGGCCGTTATATCCCGCATAAAATCTCTTAGCCATTCCGGTCCCCGCAACTGCGAAGGATCTTCCGCCTGTCGAATCATGAATAATACATATTCATCAAATGTTTGAATCCTTCCACGCTCAGCGAGATCGCTCAGTCCGAGGACAGACCAAAAAAGTATAAAGATAAATAAAAAAACGAACAGATAAAATACATCATATCTGAGGATACCCTTCGCTCCGGGAAAATATCGGGAATGTATTACTTTCATGTTTTTTGGTAATGATTTATTTCGACTATTAGAGCAATTTCATTATATCTCATTTTTTACGTAAGACGCAATATACTAAAATTGAAAATTATATTCACATAGCTGTTGGATAAATACACCATTTTTTGTAATTTCAATCCAATCTGTATCAAAATTAACATACATATACAATCATTGGATAAATACAACATATGACTCAATTTGATGAAATTAACACATCCCGGCATAACACAGCTTATGTGATATTTTTATCCTCGGTTGCAGCCATAGGCGGATTTCTTTTCGGTTTCGACAGCGGTGTGATAAACGGAACCGTAAGTGCCTTGCAGCAGTCGTTCAACTCCGATGCAGTCGGTACAGGATTTAATGTTGCATCAATGCTTCTCGGCTGTGCCGTCGGAGCTTTTTTTGCCGGCATGCTTGCCGATAAATACGGGAGAAAAACCATGCTTCTTGCTACCGCTGTTGCATTTATCGTAAGCGCGTGGGGATCGGGCATATCATCCAGTTCGGCCGAATTTGTATTCTATAGAATTCTGGGGGGATTGGCCGTCGGCGGTGCAAGTATATTAGCACCGGCATATATAAGCGAAATAGCACCGCCGCATATCCGCGGCAGATTGGCCTCCTTGCAGCAACTGATGATCGTCATCGGAATATTGGTTGCATTTTTCAGTAATTATACAATCGCCAGGCTTGCCGGTGGTGCGGCAGAATCCTTCCTGGCAGGATATGGTGCCTGGCGGTGGATGTTCTGGGTCGAAATTATCCCTGCTTCAATATTTTTGATAGGATTGCTGTTTATACCCGAATCACCCCGCTATCTGGTCGCAGCAGGACGTTATGCGAAAGCCGAATCGATTCTTGCCCGGATAAATAATCATATCAGAGCACAAGAGCTCGTCGAACAAATTAAAACAACCGTTCTGGAAAGCAGGAAACCGCGCTTCACGGATATTTTTATTCCGGGGAAATTTAATCTGTACCCGATCGTCTGGATCGGAATCGGTTTAGCAATGTTGCAGCAATTTACGGGGATTAATATTGTCTTTTACTATGGCGCAGTCTTATGGCAGGCGGCCGGATTTACCGAAGCCGATGCCCTTCTTACCAGCGTTATTAACGGTTCGGTTAATTTAATTTTTACATTCGTTGCAATCGCTCTGATCGATAAGGTGGGACGGAAACCACTCCTTCTTGTAGGAGCTCTCGGACAGGCAGTGATGCTCGGAACAATGGCATTTATTTTCACGACGGGAGATCTCTCACCCGACGGCACCTTGCAGTTAAGTACGAAACAGGCAGTTTATGCATTAATTGCAGCGAATTCATTTATCGCATTTTTTGCCTTCTCATGGGGACCGGTTATGTGGGTTATGTTGGGCGAAATGTTTCCGAACAGGTTCCGCGGTGCCGCTCTCGCTCTGTGCGGTATCGGTCAGTGGGGATCGAATTTTGTATTTACCATGAGCTTCCCCCTGATGCTTACGACAATCGGTTTAGGTTTTTCGTACGGAATATATGCGGCTTTCGGACTCGTTGCTTTTATTTTTGTGAAGAAGTTTATCGTCGAGACAAAAGGTAAAACGCTCGAAGAGATGTCGAAGGATCATGAAGACCTTCTGAATGCACGGATTAAAATAAAAGAAAAGCAAGAATAGTCCGGTATGCATCATCCGGATAGGCGATAGTGACAGCGGCTTTTTGTTAAAAAAATGCGGTATGTCCCTGATAAACATACCGCATTACATACTGCCTCTCACAGTCGTAAAGATTATTTATCTCTCATATAAGGATATCTCCAGTCTTTCGGCGGTACAAATGTTTCTTTTATCGACCGTGCAGTCATCCACCTGAGCATATTCATCACACTGCCTGCCTTATCGTTTGTACCTGAAGCGCGGCTGCCGCCAAACGGTTGCTGATGTACAACCGCAGCCGTCGGTTTATCGTTGATGTAGAAATTACCCGCGGCATTGCGCAGACGTCGGGTCATATATTCAAGTGCGTATCTGTCCTGAGAGAATATCGCACCGGTTAATCCATACGGCGAAGTCTCATCGCACAGTGTAAGCGTCTCCTCAAATGTATCGTCTTCGTATACATACATGGTGAGTACCGGACCGAATATTTCTTCCTCCATCGTCTTAAATCTAGGATTTGTCGTCAGGATGGTGGTCGGTTGTATTAAATATGCCTTCGAGTCGTCATACGCCCCGCTGGTAATAATCTCTGCTTGATCGGAATTTTTGGCATAATCGATATATTCAGTGATCGATTTAAATGCCGCTTTATCGATAACGGCACCCATAAAATTCGTGAAATCTTCGACATCGCCGACTTTTATTTTCTTCACTTCGGCAACGTACTTCTCTTTGAACTCAGGCCATATGGATTTGGGAATATACATACGCGATGCGGCGGAGCATTTTTGTCCCTGATATTCAAATGCACCGCGAATGGCTGCCACGACCATTGCGTCGACATCGGCTGCTTTATGTGCGAAAATAAAATCCTTTCCGCCCGTCTCACCGACAATACGGGGATAGGTTTTCATTTTGTGC
The DNA here is from genome assembly GCA_007131635.1 of Bacteroidota bacterium. Taxonomy (GTDB): domain Bacteria; phylum Bacteroidota; class Ignavibacteria; order T3Sed10-11; family T3Sed10-11; genus T3Sed10-11. The sequence continues at coordinate 3,160 of SLQE01000339.1, forward strand.
AGATTGTCTGCTATTTGTTTCCACATCTGTTGAAACACTGCGGTAGAACCGGTGAACTGGATTCCCGCGAGATGTTCACTGGAAAGAGCAGGTACTCCCACCTGCGAACCGGAGCCGGGAATGAAGTTAACAACACCCGGGGGCAGACCGGCTTCCATAAGCAGTTTCATAAAATGATATGCCGAATATACAGCGCTCGAAGCAGGCTTCCATAACGATACATTTCCGACCATAGCGGGTGACGTTGGTAAATTCCCGGCGATCGCGGTAAAATTAAACGGTGTTACCGCAAAAATGTATCCTTCGAGAGGCCTGTACTCTACCCTGTTCCACATATCCGTCGGTGAGTATGGCTGATCTCCGAAGATCCTTGTCATATAGAGTGTGTTGAATCGAAGGAAATCTGCGAGTTCTGCAACCGCTTCGATCTCCGACTGATGAGCTGTTTTTGATTGGCCGAGCATTGTGGAAGCATTCATAATATATCGCCAGGGACCGGCGAGCAACTCTGCGGCTTTTCTAAAGACCGATGCACGTTGTTCCCACGGCAATTCAGCCCACGTCTTTCGTGCTTCCAGTGCCGCCTCAATCGCCATGTTCACTTCTTTCTCTCCGGCTTTATGATAAACACCGAGTTTCTTTGCAAGATTATGCGGCGGTCTTATTTCGGATGTGTTGCCGGATTTTACTTCCTGTCCGCCGATAATGAGTGGAATTTCCACCTCGGTCGATTGTAACTCCTGTAATGTTTTCTTGAGTGCGTCACGTTCGGGAGTACCCGGAGCATACATGATAGGTGCTTCATTTTTGGTTTCCGGGACGGAAAAATAAGCGTTTGACATAATAATCCTCCAAGTTGGATATTACTTTGTTGGTAGTATTCGGGGGTTTTATAACTTCTAAAGTGATACCTTTTTCAAAATACGAAACTTTTATGAA
>SLQE01000398.1 GCA_007131635.1 Bacteroidota bacterium
ACATACCGCCGATCGTGTACGTCTCGCCGCAAAATACAGTCCGGAACGCTCTCGAGTTAATTAAAGAGCATAATGTCTCGCAGCTCCCCGTTCTTGAACACAATCGCTGCATCGGAAGTATAGACGAAACAGTGGTCATGCGAAAGATCATCGAAGATACATCGACTGCCGATAAACCGGTCGTTGAACTTATGGATGAACCATTCGCTGAGCTGAATATAGATGATAGTGTAAATCAGGCAATCGACTTGCTGACCCGGAAAAACGCCGCTATTCTCGTGAAAGAAAAAAACAAATATATCGGCATTGTATCGCGATATGATATTATCGAATATGTCACGGTTTGAGGCAATCAGGATATAAAACTTACAATGAAGAAGAAACATACATACGGTTTTTCGACAAAGGCGATCCACGCCGGACAGAAACCCGATCCGGCAACCGGAGCGGTGATGACGCCTGTATACCTGACATCGACATACGTGCAGGAAGCAATCGGTAAGCACAAAGGATACGAATACTCACGTATTTCGAATCCGACCCGTACCGCTCTTGAGGATAACATTGCAGCCCTTGAAAACGGTAAATTCGGCGCCGCGTTTGCAAGCGGTCTGGCGGCGATCGATGCGATCATGTATCTGTTAAAACCGGGTGATCATGTTGTTATGTCGCATAATGTTTACGGCGGTACGTACCGTGCGGCAAAGTTTATCTATGAAAAATACGGGCTATCATACACGTTTGTCGATACCACCGATATTGAAAACGTGAGAAGATCGATCACCGAAAACACAAAGATGCTTTACATCGAATCGCCCACAAACCCGACTATGGAGATTACCGATATCCGGGCTGCGGCAAAAACCGCAAAAGAGGCCAATCTGACATCGGTGATTGATAATACGTTTGCAACCCCTTATCTGCAGCGACCTCTCGATATGGGTATCGATATCGTTATCCACAGCGCTACAAAATACCTCAACGGTCACAGCGATATGCTGGGCGGATTGATCGCAACAAACGACCGGGAAGTGATCGACGCGATACGCTTCACACAAAAATCTATCGGAGCTATCCTCTCCCCGTTCGATGCATGGTTATGTTTGCGGGGGATAAAGACGCTTCCCGTCCGGATGGATCGCCACAATGAGAACGCACAACGGGTTGCGGAATTCCTTGCAGGACATAAAAAGGTCAAAAAAGTCATCTACCCGGGGTTACCCGATCACCCGCAGCATGAGCTCGCAAAATCGCAGATGCGGGGTTTCGGTGGAATGATCGCATTCGATGTGGGCACTTACAGGCAAGCCGGTGCTATCCTTAAAAAAGTAAAACTCTGCTCACTCGCCGAAAGTCTCGGGGGTGTTGAAACACTGATATCGCACCCGGCAACCATGACACACGCATCGGTTCCTAAGAAAGACAGGATCACAAGCGGTATCACCGACGGACTGGTGCGTATATCCGTCGGCATAGAAGATGTAAACGACATTATTGCAGACCTTGAAAATGCACTGAGATAGGACCGCAATTTTCACAGTAAACAATTTCTGCACCGTCCTTGAATGATGCAACAATATTTCTTACATTTTAGAGATTATCCATATTATACTTCAGAAAACTACGCGAGATAAAACTATGAAGGCAGTCATAATGGCAGGGGGATTCGGTACCCGGCTGCGTCCCCTTACAATGAATATCCCTAAACCGATGATACCGGTCATGAACAAACCGATGATGCACCACATCGTCGATCTGCTGCGTGACCACGGAATCACCGATATAGTCACCACTCTTTTCTTCCAACCGGATGCAATAACCAATTATTTCGGAGACGGCTCCAAGTTCGGCGTTAATATGGTGCATATTTCTGCAGCCGAGGATTACGGCACCGCAGGCAGTGTAAAGAATGCAGAGGAGTACCTCGACGATCGTTTTATAATCATCAGCGGCGATGTTCTCACCGATATCGATATAACGGATGCGTTAAAGTTTCATGAAGAGAAAAAATCGCTTGCGACAATCATTTTAACGCATGCGGTAAATCCATTGCAATTCGGCATTGTGATCACGGACGCCGACAACCGGATCGTTCGCTTCCTCGAAAAACCATCCTGGGGTGAGGTCTTCAGTGATACCATCAATACCGGAATTTACATTATCGAGCCGGAGGTACTCGATATGATGCCTCCGAAGGAAGAACGCGACTGGAGCAATAATATTTTTCCGCAGTTGCTGCGTGAAAAGAAAGCGCTTTACGGATACGTGGCGAACGGATACTGGCGGGATATCGGAAATTTAAATGAGTATCAGGAAGCTCATCTTGATGCCCTCCGCGGCGATGTGAAAGTACCTTACCTGAAAACACCCGGTAACCTGCTCATCGGTAAAGACACGATTATTCAAACGGATAAGAAAAATCTGCACGGGAGTATCATTCTCGGAGATAATGTACAGGTACATCGCGATGTCCGGTTATCGAATGTCGTTATCGGCAGTAACACTGTTATCGAACAGGGAAGCGTGATTACAAATTCGGTTCTGTGGGATAACACCTACATCGGACCGATGGCTCAGATATCCTCAGGCGTAATCGGATCAAGAACGTCGGTCGGTGAATCGGCCGTGATCGATGACAACGTGTTCATTAGCGATGACTGTAAGATCGGAAAAAGGGCTCGTCTTTTTTCAAACATAAAACTCTGGCCGAACAAAGAGGTGGAGGACGGCGCCTCGCTCTCACGCAGTCTCGTACAGGAAGATAAATGGCTTCGTGAATTATTTGCCGACGCCCGTATTACCGGTATATCGAATATTGAAATGAATCCGGAATTCGGCGCCAAGCTCGGAACCGCGTACGGTATGTTCATCGGACAGGGGAAAGTCGTGGCGACATCGAGGGATTCCGATAATGTGTCGCGAATGATGAACCGCGCGCTCATCTGCGGATTGATTTCGGCGGGCGTCACGGTGAACGATCTCCGGTCGACCCCGATACCGATGGTTCGGCATGCGTTGAGCGCAGGAACTGACGTCGGCGGTTTCCACGTTCGCAAATCACCTTTTGATAAGAATCTCACCGACATTATCTTCTTCGATGAAGACGGGCGCGATCTGCTTTCAAAACAGACGAAAAAGATCGACCGATTATTTTTCGGTGAGGATGTTCATCGTCCGCCGCAATATAATGTCGGATCGATCAATTTCCCCGAACGGGTCACCGAAAGCTATCAACAGAGATTCCAGCAACACATAGATTACGATCTCATCAATAAAGCGAAATTCAGGATAGTTGTCGATTATTCAAACGGGAGCGCCGCAACGATATTCCCGAATATTCTCGGCAGGATGAAGATACAGGTTGTGTCGCTGAACGCATATCTGGATCCGCACAGACTCACGCGCGACAAATCGGAATTCGATCACGCGTTATCGCAGCTATCGCATATCGTGACATCACTGAAATACGATGCCGGCTTCATGATAGATGCGGGAGGCGAGAAAATATTTGTCGTGGATGAAAACGGTCACGTGTTCGACGCATTCGATGCCGAACGTCTGCTTATCCTTGTCGCCAAACTCTTTCTCATGACACATCCCGACACAAAAAAAATTGCCGTGCCGGTCACCACGTCGAATGTAATTTTTCAGATAGCAGAGGAACACGGCGTCGAGGTCATTCTTACAAAGAACAGCCACCTCGCGATGATGGAGGCAGCGCACGAACATCCGGTCCAGTTCGTCGGCGGAACGAAAGGCGGATTTATATTTCCGGACTTCCTGTTCGCAACCGACGGTTTGTTTGCCGTCACGAAAATCCTCGAGATGATGGCACAAGCCGGGGTACATATCGGTGAACTCAACCGGCAAATCCCCGAATTTTACACGGTCAAACGCAATATCAAATGCGCGTGGGAAGCAAAGGGTCGAGTGATGCGTCACCTGATGAAGGATTCGGAACAATTCAAACGCGAGTTGATCGACGGTGTAAAGATCCATATCGACGATGAACCGACAACCGTTATCCTGATACCCGATAAGGAGCGTCCGCTCTTCCATGTTAACATCGAATCTCCGGATAAAAACCGGTGTC
>SLQE01000305.1 GCA_007131635.1 Bacteroidota bacterium
CTTCAATAAGCTATATGCGGCACATTGTGGATATTCAATCAGGCTTTATATCGTATGCACAGAGCTTTAAAGACTACGGGTGGTTCGGAGCGGGCATCGCATATGTCGATTACGGATCACAGACACACGTCGACCATCTTGAGAATATTATCGGTAGTTTTAATCCCGCCGATCTGGCTTTCATAATAAGCTATAGCAACAGTATATTTGATGAAAATTTCTCGTTCGGATTAAGTACAAAATTCTTCTACTCCTCATTCACACCGGAAGATATATCAACGGGCATCGCCCTTGATATCGGCATGCAATATTACCTCCCGCAACAGGATCTCACTATCGGGGCCAGCATATTAAATGCGGGTCGGCAAATCACTGCCTACGAAAATACGCGAGAGTCGCTCCCCATCGATCTTAAAATTGGCGTATCGAAGGGATTGGAGCACCTGCCGCTTGTACTCAGTGTTAATTTTCATCATTTGAACGATGATACCGGTGGTACTTTCGACAGGTTACGCGGGTTCACCGTCGGCGGTGAGTTTACCGTCACAGATGCCGTACAACTGCGTTTCGGATACCGGAATGAAATGAGACAGGACCTGCAAATCGGATCGACAATCGGACTCGCGGGGTTTTCGGCCGGACTGGGGGTTCATATTCAGAACTATAACTTTGATTACGGTTTTACCTCTCTCGGCAGAATCGGATCTTTGCACCACATTACCTTACAATACTCATTTCGGTAATTTCTCGTTCCCTATCAGGGGGTTAATAAGTTCGGGTTTATCTCCCGTACTACGGACCCGCTTGCATAAGGTGTCTCCATATACCGCTGCGCAAGGTTACGAGAGCCCTGATAATCATCCATCGAACTTACGCTTCTGTAATACTCGAGTGCTTTTTCCCGTTCGCCTAACACATCGAATATCATTCCCTTCCGCAGGGTTGCAAGTATAACGAAACCGGATTGTATATCGGAATCGATTTGTTCACTGTAATCAAGGACCGCCGCATAATGGTTGAGAGCCTCCTCAAACTCTTTATTGATAAACAAATATTGAGCGACGTAATATTCTGCCTCACGAACGGCGGCCAGTGAATACCCTTTTTGCCCTTGCTCATATCTGTCTAAAATCGGTAAGAACGTATTGTATGCCTCCTCCCACCGTCCGAGCGCCACGTTGAATCGGCCGTAGTATCGAAGGAAGAGCGGATTGTTCGGGAAACGATTGTGTAACATATAAGCAAGTTCGTAGCCTTCACGGTAATTTCTCTCATTAAAATACAAAATTTGCATAAGGAAATATGATGCTTCAATACCGGCATAGCGTGCTCCTTTTGATGCTATTCGTAATTGATCAAGCCCCTCATCTTTGTCGCCTTTCGGGAAAAAAATCAGAAATGGCTTAACCCACGGGAATTTCTCCGGTATAACGGCGGCGTAGTAATTATATATCCCCATGCCGAGATATATATCGGCATTGTCGGGAACGAGTTGTTGGGCTCTGCGTACAATGGGAAGAGCACGTCGTCCGTCATTCGCAGCACGAACCCATGCACCGCGATGAGCACGGAGGCGGCCCCGAAAACCGATAGCTCCTCCCTTAAAGAATAATGCACTGATATCGTGAGATCTTTCTTTTAAAATATCATCCGAAAGGTCGATGACTTTCTCAAGTTGATCGAAGAAACGGTCATCAAGAGAACTATCTTCCATATTAACGAGAATACTCATCCAGTCCACCATCGCAACGAAGAAATGACCGCCCGGATGCTCCGGATACAAATCGACGACATTCTGAAAAGTCGCCCGTGCCGAATCAAGCTCAAAATTATAGACTTGCCCGATACCGGTTTGCACGTATTCCTCGGTTCGCCAATCAGGCAGCCACTGAGCATGTGCCGAAACATGGAGTAGAATAGCCAGGAGCACTCCGGCAACAAAGCGGCGTCCCGTATTTATCATTTTCTTACTGTTATTTTGCATATCGTTCCAGTTCATCACGAATAAATCTTTCAACAGTCCACACTCCTTCTGCGATTCTGAAATATTTGGATTTATAAATATAGAGCGTGCCTAGTAACAGCACAACGGTGGTCATCAATCCCGCTTCCGGACCGAAGTCTCCCCCGGTCAATAAGACGGGGCCTGAGACCGAATTGTGAAACAGCGTTTTCTCTTCAAACAGTTGGCCGCTTACCGGATACGAAAAAATCGTACCCTGCATAAAATTCCACGACAGATGCAAGCCGGTCGGGAACCATAACGTCCGGGTTTTCAAATACGCAACACATAGCCAGACACCGGCCAGAAAAATATTCACCAGCGCAAGTACCGATATATTTGGATTCGTCATATGTGCCACACTGAACGCAGCCGACATAATTATCACTGCCGCCGGTGCTTTGATCGACTCCACTAAAGTTTGAAACGGATAACCCCTGAAGAAAAGTTCCTCACCAAAGGCGGCAAGAAAGAAGAACACGCCCGTAAATAGAATAATACCAAGGATATCCGCGGGTGCAAGTCCCCGCCATTCCAGTGTAACCCATCCCGGAGCACTTTGAGCGATAAAAACAACAGAAAACATGATACCGCCGACAAGAATTCCCTGCAGCATTTCAACGGGCATTCGTTTGTGTACCGGTAAACCCACAGAGTGCAGCGGCCGTTTTTCGAACATCACCACCATTATCAACGTTGCGAGGCCGATACAGACAACAAGAAGAAGCGGAGAATAAAACGCAATATCCGAAATAACAATCGAAGCAAGGTAAAACACGATAGAGGCAACCGCAAACAGGATAACCAGAAATAATAAAACACGCCACCCCGACCGTATATTGCCGAGTTCATCTAAAAATAAATATTGCATTTTCATACAGTGATCCGCTCCTGAATAATCGCCTCCTCACATGTGCAGTTTTTCCGAAAGAAATCCGGCAATCTTTGTATCTGCAACGCGCACCTGCTGCATTGTATCACGGTCACGAATAGTAACGGATTGATCCTCAAGTGTCTGTGAATCGATCGTTATACAATAAGGGGTTCCGGCCTCATCCTGCCGGCGATACCGCCTCCCGACGGCGCCTTTATCGTCAAAGAACACACGATATCGCTTTTGCAAATCATTGGTAATAGCCCGTGCTTTCTCCGGCATACCGTCGCGATTCACGAGAGGAAATACTGCAGCACTTATGGGAGCGAGACGCGGATGAAAACGCATAACCGTTCTCGTTTCTTTTTCAAGCTGTTCTTCGGCAAAAGCATTGACAAGAAACGCCATAAACGATCTGCTGGCACCGGCAGAAGTCTCGATCACATACGGTATATATTTTTCGTTTGCTTCCTGATCATAATACTTCATCGCCTTCCCGGAGAATTGTTCGTGCTGCCTGAGATCGTAATCGGTCCGGTTATGAATACCCTCGATTTCTCCCCATCCGAACGGGAAAAGGAATTGAATATCGAACGCTTTCTTTGCATAGTGCGCAAGCTCATCGGGTCCGTGCTCGTTGTATCGTAATCGATCGGGAGACATACCAAGATCTTTGAACCACTGTATTCGCTGTTCTTTCCAGTACTCGAACCAGGTATCGTCATCGCCGGGTTTTACAAAGAACTGCATTTCCATTTGTTCGAATTCACGTGTACGGAACAGAAAGTTTTTGGTATTGATCTCGTTCCGGAAAGCTTTTCCGATTTGCGCGATTCCGAAAGGGACTTTCTGCCGGGCAGCCGATTGTACCTGAAAGAAATTCACGTAGATTCCCTGGGCAGTCTCGGGGCGCAAATATACGGTCGCCGAACTGTCTTCTACCGGTCCGACAAACGTTTTGAACATGAGATTAAATTTTCTCGCTTCGGTAAAGGTATCTTTTCCGCCGCAGTTCGGGCAGGCTCCGGACGCGGGCAATTCATCCAACCGGTAGCGTGCGCGGCATTGTTTACAATCTACCATCGGATCGGTAAAATGTTCGACATGACCGGATGCTTCCCAAACCCGGGGATGCATAAGAATACTCGAATCGATACCCTCGATATCCTCACGCAAAGTCATTGAACGCCACCATTGCATTTTTATGTTATTCAGGA
>SLQE01000097.1 GCA_007131635.1 Bacteroidota bacterium
TGAGTATGGGATTCGGGTGCAATGCTGCCGGCATTATCTCGACAAGAATAATCGACAGCCCGCGTGAACGCATTATTGCAATTCTAACAAACAATTTCTCACTCTGCAACGGACGATGGCCGACGCAGATATTAATTGCAACGATTTTTATCGGAAGTCTCGTCCCTGCTCATCTCGCGGGACTTGTTTCTGCGACCGCAGTGGTGAGTATTGCGATACTCGGTATCGTTTTAAGCATCATACTTTCATGGGTATTATCGCACACGATTCTCAAAGGTGAGTCTTCGACATTCAGTCTCGAACTACCGCCCTATCGGCCGCCGCGAATACTCCGTACACTCTATACATCGCTAATCGACCGAACGATTTTTGTTTTATGGCGTGCGATATTATTCGCTCTTCCGGCGGGACTTGTCATCTGGCTGGTTTCAAATATTACATTCGGTGATGCAAGTATTGCGGAACATTTTATCGGCTGGGCTCATCCGTTCGGCCTATTTATCGGGCTAAATGGAATAATACTTTTGGCGTTTATTATTGCGATCCCGGCGAATGAGATCGTTATTCCAACTATCCTGATGTTGACAGTCACTACTCTCGGGATGCATGAACTTGGTGCCGGTGCCGGTGTTATGTTTGAGTTTGATTCCGTCAACGTAACCGCCTCAGTCTTTCAAGCCGGTGGCTGGACGCTTTTAACCGGTATCAATCTTATGCTTTTCAGTCTGATACATAATCCGTGTTCGACGACATTATACACAATCTACAAAGAGACGGGCAGCATGAAATGGACAACGATGGCAGCGGTAATTCCGCTTGGTATGGGAATCGCCGTCTGCTTTTTTGTCGCACAAATATGGAGATTATTTACGGGAGGATAATGTTGATGGAATTGAGAACAATTTTTGTATTAACCGGACTGGCATTATTTGTTTTCATCTTGTCGGGATGCAGCGGTCACAGTGAGAGTGGTAAACGCAATAAACCGCTTGTAATCGCTACAACAACCATTATTGCGGATATTGCTCAGGAAATAGCCGGTGATCGGGTTGAGGTATATGGCATTATGCCAATCGGCGGCGATCCGCACGTGTATCAACCGGTACCGGGCGACGCACGTATGATCGTCCGTTCGGATCTGGTTCTATTAAACGGTCTTCAACTGGAGGGCTGGCTTACAGATCTCGTACGTCATGCGGGCGGAACGCGACCCATGATCGAAGTAACTGAAGGAATCACACCGCTCGTAGATGAAGATCGTCGTGGAGAACCCGATCCTCACGCCTGGTCGGATGTACGGAATATGCATTATTACGTTGAGAATATTGTGCGGGGATTATTAAAAATCGATCCCGAGGGAGAAGCATATTATACCGGCCGTGCGGATGAATATAAATTGAAACTCGACGAACTCGACGCATGGGTTCGCGAACAAATTGAAACGCTGCCCGACGAACGCCGAATTCTGGTTACCAGCCATGATGCTTTCCGATATTTCGGTGAAGCATACAACGTTCGTGTCATGGCATTACAGGGCATCAGTACCGAAGCGCAACCGCAAACAAAGGACGTTGTTCAACTGGTGCAAACTCTACAGAAGTATGATATACCGGCAGTATTCATAGAAACAAGCGTAAACCCGAAAATGCTCGAGCAGATAGCACGCGATGCCGGTGCCCGGATAGCCGGGGAATTGTTCTCCGATTCGTTAGGACACCCCGACCACGAGGGGGGCACATATCTCGGCATGGTCCGTCATAATGTCCGCACGTTTGTCGATGCCATGAAAATAGAATCGATGACAGGTAAATAACATGCAATCGGGACCGTTAATTGAAATACAGAATTTAACCGTTTCGTACCACCGTACTCCGGCGATACGGGCAATCAGTCTGAAACTTCAGGATCACGGCATCATCGGTGTGATCGGTCCGAACGGTGCGGGTAAATCTACTCTTCTGAAAGCTATTCTCGGACTCGTGCCGATCGAACACGGTTCGGTTCGGGTATATGGTGAGCCGGTAGACAGAGTCCGTCAGAAGATTTCATACGTACCGCAAAAAGAAATAATCGACTGGGATTTCCCGGTCAACGTGTATGATGTCGTTATGATGGGAAGATACGTACACCTCGGGACATTCGAGCGTCCCGGTCCGCGTGACCGAAAAATTGTCGAGTCCGCGATTGAAAAAGTCAATATGGTGGAATATAAAAATCAGCAAATCGGTAATCTCTCCGGTGGACAGCAACAGAGAGTATTTCTCGCCCGTGCATTAGCGCAGGAATCTGAAATTTTATTACTCGATGAACCGTTTGTGGGAGTTGATGCAGCAACCGAGCAAGCGATAATCGATCTGATGCACGGACTCAACAAAGAGGGGAAAATGGTGATTGTCGTCAATCATGATCTCGGCAAAGTGCAGGAATATTTTCAATATCTCATCATGATAAACCAGTGGCTGATTGCATATGGTCCGACCCGTGAAGTCTTTCAACCTGAACTGCTGAGTAAAACATATGGCGGACGACTGACGATACTTCAAAAATCCGAACGTTTGTTCAACATAGCGAAATGATGTACGACTTATTCATAGAACCCCTGCAATATCAGTTCGTGCAACGAGCATTGATCGCATCGGTGCTTGTCGGCATTATCAACGGAGCACTCGGTTGTTTTATCATCCTGCGGCGGATGGCCTTTATCGGTGATGCGCTCTCACATGCGGTTTTACCGGGTGTCGTCATCGCATTTATTCTCGCCGGCAAAGGCAACATTGCACTTTTTCTCGGAGCGGTTTTTGCCGGAGTGGTTACGGCGCTCCTCATCGGATTTGTTAATCGCAACAGCCGGATCAAGGAGGATTCCGCAATCGGTGTCATATTCATCGGTATGTTTGCTCTCGGCGTTCTTTTGATAAGCAGGCTACATGCCGTGCACCTCGATCTGCAGCATTTTCTTTTCGGTGACCCGCTCGGAGTTTCTCCCGCAGACCTGTATCTGACCGGCATTATAGGAATCATCATTCTTTTATCGATCACTCTTTTTTACAAACAATTGCAGCTGTCGTCTTTCGATCCGATCATGGCAACGGCAATCGGTATGAACACCGCTCTCGTTCATTATTTCCTCATGGGAATTCTATCAATGACGATCGTGGCATCTCTGCAGGCGGTCGGTATCATTCTTGTCGTTGCAATGCTGATCACGCCGGGTGCAACAGCATATTTACTGACCGACAGATTGCCGAGGATGATCGTTCTTGCATCTTTTATCGGTGCTTTTGCAGCCGTCACGGGAATGTACATCTCCTACTGGATGAATTACTCATCGGGTGCGGCAATGGTCATCGTCGTAACATTGCTATTCTTATTAACACTTGTTTTCGCACCAAAACAGGGTATTTTAATCAAATCCTTACAGCGAAAACACGCCCAGAAACGATACATACGAGACGACATTGTCAAAGCAGTGTACCATCTTACAAAAGATAAGGAAGTAACAAATCAGTCCCGTATTGCTGAATATCTCGGACTCTCTGTACCGGTTCTGCAAAAAATGCTTAGGAGTATAAAACGAAAAAAGCTTGTGGAAAGCACGGATAATAACACCATACATCTCACCGCGGACGGAGAAAAACACGCACTGAAGTTAATCCGGTCTCACCGCCTTTGGGAAACATATCTCGCCGAGCAGACCGGTCTTGGATGGGAACATGTCGATGAAGAAGCCGAACGTCTTGAGCATGAACTCCCCGACGATCTCGTCGATGAAATAGACCGGCGCCTCGGTTATCCGCAACACGATCCGCACGGCGCACCGATACCTCAAAAAGACGGCACAATACGAGAAACCGATGATTACCCTCTGGCGTCATTAGATATTGGAGAATCGGGAGTGATTACCCGGGTCAGCGACCAGCTACCCGAAGTGCTTGCTACTCTATGGAAAGCCGGACTGGTTCCCAACGTACAGTTAACGGTAACAGACCGGGACAACGGCACTATGCATATACAGGTCGCGGAAAATACATACACGCTGGACGAAACGGCTACGACACGTGTTATGGTAAGAAAGGTGTGAGTATGAAA
>SLQE01000255.1 GCA_007131635.1 Bacteroidota bacterium
CGACTTGCAATTCGTCAAACCCCCGATGGCGGTACCGAAATTCTGCGCGTTGATGAAGAAGAGTTGGTACAGATATATACAGTTTCCAACGAAGAATCCGCAGGACCGTTACAATTCCACAAAGACGGAAAACGTGTATATATGGTAACGAATAAAGGAACGGATCTTACCCGGCTTATGCTTTTCGATCCGGTAACCGGCGAAGAAGAATTTGTCGAGTCCGATCCTGAAGATCAGGTGGATTTCGCGGGTGCGGAATTTTCACGGGTAACGAAAGAGTTGATCGCAACGTATTATCTGGGCGATCGGCTTCGTATCTATCCGCGTGATGAAAAGTTTGCAGAAGACTATGAATTTCTAAGAGCACATCTGCCGGACGGCGATATTTACCCGGGATCATCAACCGCGGATGAATCAAAAGTCCTTATCAGTGTCACAAGTGATACCGATCCCGGTGCGACCTATTTATTTGATCGTGATAAACGGGAAATTACCTTCCTGTATCGTCCCAGACCGAATTTACCGACTGAATATCTTGCGTCAATGATCCCCGTGCGGTATACAGCACGCGACGGATTGGAAATACCGGGCTATCTTACAATTCCGAAAGGGGTTGAGCCGAAAAACCTGCCGCTTATTGTAAATCCCCACGGCGGACCCTGGGCGAGGGATACCTGGGGTTATCGGGCAGAAGTACAGTTCCTCGCCAATCGCGGTTATGCCGTATTTCAGCCGAATTTCAGAGGTTCCACAGGATACGGCAAAGAATTCCTGAACGCCGGTAACAGAGAGTGGGGAACGGGATATATGCAGCACGATATTACCGACGGTGTCAAATATCTGATCGAGCAGGGGATCGCCGACCCTGAACGCGTAGCGATATACGGCGGGTCCTACGGCGGTTATGCGACTCTGGCGGGTCTTGCCTTTACGCCCGATATTTTTGCGGCGGGAATTTCATTCGTCGGACCATCGAATATAATCACATTATTGAACTCCATCCCGCCATACTGGGAGCCGATAAGGAAGGTATTTGCAGTCCGTGTAGGCGATCTTGATGATCCCGAGGACGTCGAAATGATGGAAGCTCAATCCCCGCTCTATTCTGCGGAAAACATTACAGCACCTCTGCTGGTTGTCCAGGGAGCTAACGATCCGCGTGTCATCAAGGCAGAATCAGATCAGATTGTCGTTGCTTTGAGAGAGTTGGAGCGTGATGTCGAATATATTGTTGCACCCGATGAAGGACATGGCTTTGCGGGACGCGAGAACAGGATAGCGTTTTATGTTGCCATGGAAGAGTTCTTCGCAAGACACCTCGGTGGCCGGTATCAAAAGGACGTTCCCGAAGAAATAGGGGAGAGACTAGAGAATATCACGGTCGATATAACAACGGTTACCTTACCCGAACCGATAACAATTTCCGAAGATGCAGAAATTGCTCCGCTTCCCTCTATGGATACAGATCGAATAACGGAGTACACTCTAGAATATTCCACGGCAATTGAAACTGCCGGACAATCGTTTACGATATCTTCGGTCAGGACACTTACGAAATCCAAATTCAACGAAATGGATGTGTGGAAATCAATTGAGACTGCTTCTGGGCCGTTCGGGGCAGTTGCGGACACCTTTTATCTTGATTATGCCACTATGGTACCGATGAAGCGGTCTACCACTCAGGGAATGGCGGTTATTTCCGTTGACTACTCACCCGAATCGGTAACCGGGAAGATCACGGCAGGACCGCAGGAAATACCTATTATGGTACAACTGCAGGCACCTGTATTCGGTGATGACTCTGCGCTGGATATTGCTTTGCTTGGAATGGGATTGAGCGAAGGTGGAGAGGCGACCATCCGCACGTTAGACCTCAATATGCAGAAGAGCAGAATCATGAAGGTCTCTGTCGCAGGGATTGAAGATGTAACGGTTCCCGCAGGTACCTATACATGTTACCGGCTGGAATTACAGCCTCTGGACGATCCGTCGGGAAAAAGCACCGCGTGGATCACAGTCGATGAGACATATAAAATTGTAAAAAAGACGGACGCCTTGCCGGCACAGATCGGAGGGGGCACCGCAACGACGGAGCTCACAGCTATTCAATAATATTGTTGCAATCGTTATGTGCTTTCAGCCCGGTGTGTGAACGATACACCGGGCTTTTTTTTTATCTATCTCTTGATTGATTCTTTATTAAAAAATATCTTATTGAATATTTGATCAGTATTATGACCTATAAGAGGAGGAAAGTATGTTTGATCTTTTATTATCCGATTCGCCATGGATAATCTACGGACTCATACCGTTTCTGATAATATGTGCGCGTATAATCGATGTATCGGTTGGGACAATTCGTATTATATATCTCATACGGGGACACAAATTCCTGGTCGTGCTATTAGGTTTTGTCGAGTCCGTTATCTGGCTTATTGCCGTTTCTCAAATAATCCAAAATATCACTAATCCCCTTTATTACATAAGTTTCGCCGGAGGTTTCGCGGCCGGCAATTATGTGGGTTTATTCATCGAAGAAAAACTTGCCATAGGTAATTCTATCATACGCATCATCACGCAAAGGGAGGCATCCGAACTCGTCGAACAATTATATGCCGCCGGATTTGGTATCACGCACGTTGATGCACAGGGAAAGTCCAGTGAAGTTAAAATTATCTATAGTGTCGTAAAACGCGATGATGTGGCCCGCGTGTTGAAGATTGTAAAGTCGTATAATCCGAAAGCGTTTTATACCATTGAAGATGTCCAAAGTGTGAGAGAAGGAATATACTCTCCGCAGCATTTTCAGATCAACGACGGCTTTTTAAACTGGCTCCGTATCCAGAAAAAGAAATAACCGGACTACTGCTTTTTTATCGTTGTCGCGTTGTTTGGTCTTTTCTCGAGTAATAAACGCGTTTTAAGCACCTTATGAAATGCTTTATGTTTAATTCTCGGGTGTTTGGAGTGTTTCAGTTGTGCTTCCAAATACTGTGTGCTGAAGCTTTGAGCAAGACTATAATACTTTTCAAACATAGATTTATCCCCCATAGTTATTTTTTATGTTTTAATCCTAATTCATGTGCACGATACTCTAAATGCTCACTCGACATTTCGAGAAATTCGGCAGTTTTTGATATATTGTATTCAAACTTTTTCAATGCGGAATCGATTATATTGCGTTCAATTGTATCAAGTGATCCGTCGATTGTTGTTCCATCAGCGTTAAAGATGGTCTCAAGTAGACGTGTTGCCTTTGTATCTCCGTCGACAATATCGGGTGGTAAAGTAAAGGTGCCGGAAGATGAGAGGTGTATCGACCGCTCGATAACCGTCTTTAGTTCCCGTATGTTTTTTTTCCAAGGGTGTATGAGGAGAACACCGAGAGCATTGATACCGGGTACCGGTTTTTGTACTCCGATTTTATTGCAGACTTCAGTGATAAAATATTCAACCAGAAGCGGAATATCCTCTTTTCTATCGCGGAGAGGTGGAATGAAAAGCGTGGTAAACGAATCGAGATATTGTGCCAAGTCTTCGGTGATTTCTTTCTTATCCGCCAGAAGCGACGGTGTTTCCTTCATTGTTACAATAACCCGCGTATCGAGCTTATGGCGATTCTGTAAACTCCTCAGACCGGTTAACTCATTCAGGAAATCGACAAGGTGCTGCTGATTTCGGTATCCCGCGGTTTCTACCTGCTCAATCACTATTGTTGCTCCTTTTGAGAGCCCGGTTACGCCGCGGGGGAATAATTCGGTTGGTTTCTCACCGATGTCCCTGAGATTATAAAGGATAGCCGACAATTCATTTTTCTTCATATGAGAGAGTTTTACCCGAATGAATGGGAGCGCATCTCCGGATGTCCCGCTTTCATCATGTATTTTTTTCGCAATAACGCCTTTTCCTGTTCCGGGTTCCCCAATGATGAGAACATCACAACGTAGTGCGGAGATCCTGCCGATCTCCTTTAGAATGTTTCTATATATTTTACTTTTTCCGATGAACATATGTAGTATGACGATATCTCAATTGTATCTGTACCACCATTTAATTTATCTATAAGCAGTATACGGTATTGCG
>SLQE01000414.1 GCA_007131635.1 Bacteroidota bacterium
CTCTGCCTTTATTCTACATTCCAGTTTCAGGACTCTAATTGGATTGAAATGAATATCCAAATAACAATCACCAAATACCAATGACCAAATTACAAATAAATTCCAATGATCGAATACCTAAATCTTGGTACGAACTTGAATTGGAATTTGGAGTTTGTGTTTTGATCATTATTTGAGATTTGAATTTTGGGATTTGAGATTTAAAAACCCGTGGTTCCTATCCAAATAACAATCACCAAATTACAAATAAATTCCAATGATCGAATACCGAAATCTTGGTACGAGCTTGAATTGGAATTTGGAGTTTGGATTTTGATCATTATTTGAGATTTGAATTTTGGGATTTGAGATTTAAAAACCCGTGGTTCTTATTAACGCAAAGAGCGCAGAGAATCTTTATTTTATCTTTGCGTCCTCTGCGATCTCTGCGTTTATTCTACATTCTGGGTTTAGCACTCTGATCGGAATGAAATAAATACCCAAACAACAATCACCAAATTACAAATAAATTCCAATGACCGAATACCGAAATCGGTTCGACCCCGGGATTGGAATTTGGAAATTGATATTTGGAGCTTATTTGAGATTTGGAAATTGGATATTGGTCATTAATTTTTTGAGATTTAAAAACTCTGTTGTTAGTATTAACGCAAAGGCCGCAGAGATTATTTATTTTACCTTTGCGTCCTCTGCGATCTCTGCGTTTGTAACTAACCCTGAGACCCAAAAGGTTGGCAATCATTTTCCGAACCATGATTATAGTTCGCATTCACAAGCTGTTATTTATATTGTACATACCATAATAGACAGGTTCGGAAAGTTCGGAAATATCATGGAATACATAGAAATATTAGAAAAGATACAGTCGCTTAGAAAATAAAAGATCCAACTTATTACTGTATCGAACAGTGAATGGTATACATTGTTCAAGGATGAGATCCGCAACTCAATTGCCATTGAGGGCGTATTTGCAAATCGCAACGACCTGCTTGATGTTCTGGAACGGCATAAACGAACAAGCGATGAAAAGACTGCAGCAATCCTGGGATATTTTGAATCGGCAAGCACCCTGTATGCATATGCAAATAATCTGCATCAGGAAGGGGAATTCTCGATTCGCGTATCCGATATCAAACAAATACATACACTATTGATGAGGTATGAAAAACAGGCGGGTATTTATAAAGGCGAACTCGGCGAATACCGGAAAGAAACAGTTGCAGTTACGCAATCGGCGTTTACTCCTTTAGAGCATGTATACATACCCGATTTTATGCAGAACTTCGTAAAATGGATTAACAAACGGATCACCGATCCCGACTACGACAAGATACGTTTAGCGGCTTTAGCTCATATTCTTTTCGAGACCGTCCACCCGTATCGCGACGGGAACGGTCGCGCAGGCAGGATATTGCTTTCATATCTTCTCATAGGATGCGGCTATATAAATGTAACCATCAAGGGTACTCAGCGACAGGAAAGAGACAGATATTATAATGCAATGGAAGAGGGCGACGATGCATTCGAAAATATGCTCCGGAATATCGAGAAAGGTGAAAAGATAACCGCCGGGTTAATCGATTACTATGCTGAACAGTCCGATATTAAGATATTCCAGACATTGATAACTAAGAGTTTACGCGAAAGTCTGCAAAGATTGAGCAAAAAAGAATATATCATACCGGCTCCCGATGCATTGCTCCCGCTGCGCGATGCCGCACGGTTTTTTAACTACTCACAGGACTACCTGCGAAACCTCATCAACAAAGGAAAACTCCCGGGTACACGGCGCGGGAAATTATGGTATGTGCGCGTCCGTGATGTCGAACGGTATATACGGGAAATTTCTTCCTGATTGATTATTGATATCACAAATTACTCTTCATCTCGATAACGATCTGAAACGCCCGCTCAAGATCAAATTGATTGAAATCCTCCTCCCTGAGAACGGGTTTAAGTTCGGCGTTAAGTTGTTTACGTAATGTCTCAAGGCGATTACTGCTCACCTCGATTCTAGCATTACCGGGTACTGCAAGCTTTTTCTTTATTAAATCTATGAGTTCTGGGTCTCCAGTATCGAGATCTAATTTGCGGATTGCGTAATCGATATCAAAATAATCCCTTATTGCAACATCTCTTCTTGTGAGAGCAGCTCTGAATTTTTCTGCAAATGCTTCTCTTTTTGATATGCATAAAAATTGCATTTCAGTTAGCATTGGCTGATTAGTTACAGGACTTAAAAGTATGGTACGGTAATTCATCAATTCCGTTTCTTCGAGTAACGGTTCACGAAGACCGATCTCAACTTTAATCGTTTCTACTCCATTCGACAAAATAGATTCATACTCGATGGTTCCTATGTATTGAGTAGATTGATTTGCACCTGTTAACGTATCTCTGATACGAAGTAGCCCCAATTCATCTTCAAGGTTCTCAAAACTTTCTTTGAGGGGCTTTATCGAATTCCGACGTTGACTTCTACCGGATTCTACCGGGAAAGGAATCACAAAGTCCAGATCTTCACTAAGACGATAAAAATTCGCGTGTACTTTTGCAAGACAGGTTCCTCCTTTAAACACCAGTTCTTCAATCGCAGAAAAATAGTCTAAAAGAACAGAACAAAAATAATCTTTTTCAATAAGCCGCTGCGGAAACTTCGTCACTGTATTGGTAAATGCGATTGCTTCCCTGAATAGGTCTTTATCTTTGTGCAGATTGATACCGTTCATATTATTTCCCCCGATTATCGATTATTCCCCATCGCCGGTCGATCGTACCTTTGCGGGAGGTATCCGGTATAAACGGGATAAATGAATTCGCGGGTTTGAGCGCTTTGTCAAGTTTACCCAGTAATGATTCCGATACACCCAAACCCTCCAACAGAAAACCTATACGCCGGATGGAGCCGATATCTCCGTACTTCAATGTAACTTTCACAAATTCCTCCGGCGAAACGCGTTCCGAATTCAATTCATTCTCTATCCATGCATACGCACGGTGGAGCGTGTTGAAGCGCGACCAGTCATATACAGCATCGAGCAATGTTCGTCTGCGCGATGAGTAGTATGCCGTCTCTCCTTCAGAGGATTTCACTTTTTCGACATCTCCCAGACGCGTATCGGAAACCTTGATTAAGGTGAGTGAGACCGAGCCGACGGTCCGCTCACCCGATATTCGGTTATTGTATGCATACACACGTGCGGGGATTTGATCGTCAAAACCGTATCGGTTGAATGCATTGGGACCGCATATCTGATATCTGCCGTTTTTGTCATCGATAAGCGTATTAATGGCAAGGATCTCATCCGGGCTCCATCTGCCCCCGAGCGGGAGGCGATGCGGAACAAGGTAGAGACCGTTGCGCACCTTTGCGATAAGTCCGGCCCTGTTAAGTCTGCTTAGAAGCTCCCCCTCCTGTTTTTGAGTGATGTTCAAAACATTGAGCAAATCGCCTTTACGCAATGTTTTTAATTTTCGAAGTTGAGCATATGCAAAAAGCTGCCGCTCGAGATTTCCGAGTGAAATTTTCATTGTTGTATTCTATTTCGTATTAATTGCTTACCAGGCAATTTACAATAAATAGAATACAATATCAAATATATAAACCATATCTTTCAATCGGAACTGAAAAAAGTGGTGGTTTTGCAAAAGGGGCGGAATCAGAACCCCACGATGGCTTTTCGATGCCGCCCTTTCAGGGCTGTATGGTACTTTGGGTACGACCTATTACACAGGGCTTCACCCTGTGCTGTTGGTGTCGCTCCTTCGGAGCTTTACTATTTAACTACAAAAGACATTCCAACGCAAAGAGCGCAGAGAATCTTTATTTTAACTTTGCGGACTCTGCCTTTATTCTACATTCCAGTTTCAGGACTCTAATTGGATTGAAATGAATATCCAAATAACAATCACCAAATTACAAATAAATTCCAATGATCGAATACCGAAATCTTGATACTAGCTTGAATTGGAATTTGGAGTTTGGATTTTGATCATTATTTGAGATTTGAATTTTGGGATTTGAGATTTAAAAACCCGTGGTTCCTATTAACGCAGAGGCCGCAAATGTAGCAGAG
>SLQE01000172.1 GCA_007131635.1 Bacteroidota bacterium
CAAAGGTCGATATAACATGGAGAACGGCACACGGCGATTATGCATTGCAGAAACGGCAGATAGATACGCTTCTGGCGAAAGATCACGATATAATAGTCGTTGAAGTTGTCGATCCGCGGAAAGCAGATGAAATCTTCGGCAGGATAAAACGATCCGGCTTACCGGTTATCGGATTTAACCGGTTGGCCCCCGGGTTCCAGTACGATCTGATAGTCAGTCCGGATTACAGAACGATCGGACGTGAGCTCGCAGAAATTATAGGTGAAAGATATGGTAACGGGAAAAAGAATGTACTGCTTCTTCACGGCTTGCTGTTCAATGATCGGGAATCGATTTTTATTGAGGGATTTCTGGATGCATTGGAACAATTTGACGACTTTACCGTAACGAAGTTCGAAGCTGTTCACCTTGATAATGGTCCGACCGGACGTATAGAGGTCCCCGGTTTTAAGAATGCTGCAGTACTGCATAATATAGATATAGCAATCGCCACGAATTCGTTCCTCACCAGATTTGTGGGCATGGGTATTAAGTTAATGGATGCAGAAGGAACGGAGCATCGTACTCCGTTCATTGTCGGATTTGATGAGAAAGATTTATTCACCTTCTTGAATATTGAATATAACAACCTGCTTGTCATCGACCGCCTGACATATGATGCCGGAATACAGCTCATCAACGCCGCATACGATTACGCGCGCGGTGAATTCAGGCATCCCGACGGTTCGGTGATCAGGATTGGCGATCATATAATACCGGTTGTGTATACTCCTCACAAATTTGTTTTCACCGACGAAGAAAAATAATATATGAGGCGCGCCAGGCCAGGTTGAAGTTAATACACAGATTGGTTACATTATTTTACTATCTACCCGGAGTGCCTTGTTTTTGAGTTGTATATAATAATCGCGCCGAATACAGATATCGGGGTACTTCATGCGAATTCGACCTTCTACACGATCATGGTTCCGTGAGCGACGGAACTCATCCAATAGCTCGTTCTTCGATTTCCTCCACGGTTATGTATACGGCCGCTGGCCATATATGTATATCGGATATGCTATCGGAGAACGGCGTCCGGCAAAAATTGCGAGATTCACGATCAAATTACTATTATGGCCGTTCATAGCGATAGCATCTCTCTTTAAGCGGAATCAGAGGGATAACGGAAAAACATCGAAACAAAAATTCGCCGATACGTATCACGGGAAAGTCGTTCCGCTTGAGAGCGCCCGTAAACTCGTTACCGTTAACCGGGACGTATCGCTACAAAACCTCGAGCATGTTATCCCCTATGCTAATGCCCGCGATATAGTAATGAAAAATCCGGATCACCTTGCCGTCCTGCAGTGTCCCTGCCGTATGGCGCGTAAAAATCCCTGTATGCCGCTCGACGTGTGTCTGGTTGTAGGCGAACCGTTCACCGGTTTTATACTGGAACACCATCCCGAAAGAGCGAGAAAAATCACAGCCGATGAAGCGGTGGAGATACTGCAGAAAGAAGACCGGCGCGGACATGTCCATCACGCGTTCTTTAAGGATGCGATGCTCGGCAGATTCTACGCGATATGCAACTGCTGCAAATGCTGCTGCGGCGCAATGCAGGCACACCGGAACGGCACCCCGATGCTCGCATCATCCGGATATGTTGCAAAAGTTAATCACGCATTATGTGTTGCCTGCGGTACATGCGCGAAATATTGTCAGTTCGAAGCCGTTATATTCAACGGCAGAAAAGACATCGATGCTCAGAAATGTCTGGGATGCGGTGTCTGTATTCCGAAATGTACGAAAAACGCACTCACCCTCGAACGCGCACCCGACCGCGGCATACCGCTGGAGCTTGATGAGTTGATGAAAGAGGCGGAGGAGAAAAAATAATAGATGTTTTCATTTATCTCCCGCGTATTGGCTACATCTCTTTCCGCAAAAACAATCAACGCCGTATCGGTATCGGGGAAATATTTTATTTTCATTGTATACTCAGATGAATTTTTCTCCCGAGTCCCTGTTCGAATATTTTAAATAGTGTCGATAATTGAATATCAACTTTGCCATTCTCGATTCTCGAAATATAACTTTTCTTTGTACCCACCCGTTCGGCAAGTTCTTCCTGCGTTAAATTAGCTTCGTTTCGTGCGGCTTTCAACATTTCACTCACGATAAATATATATGCTTTCTCTTCAAACTCATCCCGTTTTTTAGTGCCGCGTTTCCCATATTTATGGTCGAGCAATTCATCAAATGTTTCCGCGTCTCTTAATGTTTTAACTTTTTTCTTCATAATATTCCTTTCTCAGTCGTTCCGCACGTTCTATTTCTCTACGCGGTAACTTATCTGTCTTTTTCTGAAGACTATTTAAAAAACCCCCACATTTCCTTTATCAAAGAAACAAAAAATTCTGTAAATGTTACCAGCATATTCCACACGGATCTCATACATCCCATTTGTACCAGAGATATGCTTTAAAAATTTCTCCGGGACCTTTTGCACATTTGCAAGAAGCTTCAAAACATAATCAATTTTTTCCTGAACTTTTGGTTTTTGTTTTGTATAGAAATCAGGAAAAAATGATCTGTAAAATCGAATCTCACGCATTTTTAAAGTTAACTAATAAGTAAACAAATCTCAAGCGCCAGCACCCAATCATTCAATCCACCAATCAACCACTCCCCTTGACTTCCCCCCAATAATACCATATATTATTATAGCGTATAAATATACTCTATAAAATAAGGATAAAAATGCAATATTATTCACGAAAACAAGTCCAGCCGCAGCCGGCCAGCCGGCGAATCGACAGGTTACGGTGTTCGCCGGGAAAGGTCAATTTACTTTACGGACCGAAGCCGGTATTCCATATTTCACACAGTGTAGCGGGAGAACAGCTGCTGAAGAGTCAGCGGGTGGCGGTCATCGACGGCGCAAACCGCTTTTCACCGCACACTATTGCAACCATTGCACGACGGCACCGTGTCGACCCGGAAGAAATGCTCAGCCGGATCGTCGTGTCGAGGGCGTTTACCTGCTACCAGATGGAATCCGCGGTGGCAGATCGCGCGCCGGCATTTCTGGAAAGGCACAATTGTCCGCTGCTCATCGTCTTCGGTCCGCTCGACCTGTTCTACGACGAGCAGGCGCCTATGCGCGACGTGCACCGCGGCCTGCAGCATATGCTCGATACACTCGAGACTTTAAAGAGAAAAGGCGTTGCCGTTCTGATAACATCGGGGTACATACCCGTCCCGCGCGGAAGAGGACACCTGTTTACGAGTCTGAAAACAAATGCGGACGCAGTGTATCGGTTGGATGTCGGGGAAAGACACTTTGCATTATTAGTAGAAAAATTTACCACGAAGACAGAGAGGATGAATTACGAGTTACGAGTTACGAATTACGAATAGGAAAAACATTCTTTTAATCCAAGAACGTTACAACGGAAACCAATGTTTGGTCCCAAATTCGTAATTCGTAATTTTAATTTTGCAACTCAAATTAGGAGGAATACCAAATGGGACGCACCGTACCTACCTTCACACAGGTCATCCAGAAAGAAATCGAATCCTGGTCGAAGTTCCGCCGCGGTCTGCGGAAAGAGGATCAGGAATTATTCGATGAGATGTTTCGCGCACCGCGCATCCATCTCGCCGCATCCACATACACCATGCGGGTGATACCGTTCGAGAGCATTGCAATGGCGATCATGCTGGAGCAGCGGAAGGAAATTGTGGAATTAAAGAAACGCCTTGAAGAACTTGAAGAGGCAGAACACCGGGGATGAATTACGAGTTACGAATTAAATCCGAATATCAGTATTTGTTACAATGTTGTTAAACTTTTAAGGATGTTGTTTCAATTCGTAATTCGTAACTCGTAATTCGTAATTCACAAATAGTTCGTTATGCAAACAATAACCGGTTGGCTATTCGACCTCTACACCATCAACAACGGTCTTGCGATCTGGATCATCGATCGCGAAGGGAAAGCGCATCGATGCTTTGCGCCGTTTCGTCCGTCGTTCTATCTTGCAGCTCACAAGGTACGGGAAGAGAACATTCATACCGCGATGAAACG
>SLQE01000049.1 GCA_007131635.1 Bacteroidota bacterium
GATGCGGTTATGATCGGACGCGGAGCTATCGAAAATCCCTGGATCTTCGGGGAGATAAAAGAATATCTCGCAACGGCGACAATTCCCGAGCCTGCTACTCCGGTGCAAAGAATCCAACTCTGCATTAACCATCTTCGGTTGGCTGCAGAATATAAAGGAGAACGGAAAGGGGTTATCGAAATGAGGAAGCATTATTCGGGATATCTGCGAGGTATGAAAAATGCCGCGAAAATCCGTGCCGAATTAATGCAATGGATTGAGCTCGATCCTGTGGTAGAACGGCTCAATGGATATATCGAAGAACAATATGAGTATGCCGTTTAAATTCCTTCACTAATATTCAAACTACCTGAAAATATTTGTGTTAAAGAAACCGGAAAATAGCGGAATTATATATAAAATTGCATATTATATTTCTGTTCTCCTGAATCCGACGACTCTCGGAGTAGTTGCTGTTGTCGTATTTAGTATAGTATTCGGAAATTCAACGAGGGATACATTATACCTCTTCGTTATTTCTTTTATCTTTTGTGTCCTTCTCCCATTCCTTTACCTGGTATATCTCAAATCAAATAAACTGGTAGAATCACTTGATGTTCCGAACCGAAACCAAAGAACTACTCCATATTTGCTTGCAGCGGCAAGTTATGCCATAGGACTCGTGTTATTGGTATGGTACGGTGCTCCCTGGCCACTCGTTGCTTTATTGGTATGTTATCTGGGAAATACACTCTTTATTCTGAGCGTAAATTTATTTTGGAAAATCAGTGCTCACGCTATGGGTGTCGGTGCCGTTGTAACCGGATTCGGCCTCGTCATTTCACCTCTTTATTTTTGGGGCATACTTTTGTTGCCGATAGTAAGCTGGTCGCGCATCACACTTGATATGCATTCTCGCGGACAGGTTATCGCCGGATCGGTACTCTCGGTGATACTCACATCCGTTCAGTTTGAGTTGGTTTTAAAATTTTATGGCTAGCGTGAGTAGTATACACGTGTGTGATTCTCTCTGTATGAAAGATACAATAACAAGTTCGGATGATAAAAGATGGCAGATCAGTTAATAGTCTTTGCAACATTACTAATCACATTATTTCTTTTTATTTGGGGTAAGTGGCGTTACGACATTGTAGCAATACTTGCTCTCATATCCGTGTCGTTAACGGGAATCGTACCGATAGGGGATGCTTTTGCCGGATTTGGTCACCCCGCAGTTATAACGGTTGCCGCAGTGCTTATTATCAGCAGAAGTATTTTTAATTCGGGGCTGGCAGAAATTGCCTCAAAGTGGTTTGAAAAATTGGGCAAAAATGTTTTTTTACAAGTTTTAGTATTAACCGGAGCAGTTACTTTACTCTCCGGTTTTATGAATAACATCGGTGCCCTTGCTTTACTCCTTCCTGTCGCACTGCAAATTGCCCGGAAATCCGGAAATCCTCCTTCGTTATTACTTATGCCGTTAGCGTTCGGGTCGTTACTCGGCGGATTAATGACAATGATTGGCACGCCTCCAAACATTATCGTTGCGATGTACCGGGCTGAGGCCGTCGGTGCCCCATTCAGTATGTTTGACTATACCCCCGTCGGAGCAGGTGTAGCTATTGCCGGTGTCGCATTTATCGCACTGATCGGTTGGCGGTTATTGCCGCACCGAAAAGGTAAAATATCATCTGAGGATTTATTTCATATCGAAGATTATATAACCGAAGTGAGGTTATTGCCGGATTCTCCTCTTATCGATAATCGGATACGCGGGATGAAATTCCCCGCCGGAGTGGATGTAAACATTATCGGCATTGTAAGAAATAATCGAAAATTGGTCGCTCGTTCGGTATATGAAAAACTCAGAAAAGGGGATAAGCTCATTGTCGAGGCGGATTCAGAGAGCTTAAAAGCTTTTATCGATTGGGGAAAATTGAAATTAGTCGGAAGTAAGACAATCGATCGCGAGAAATTAGGCTCCGATGAAATAGCCGTTATGGAAGCTGTTGTCATGGAAACTTCTCCCATGATAAAAAATACGGCAATAGATTTAAATTTACGAAACAGGTTTGGAATAAATTTGCTTGCCATTTCCCGCAAGGGAGAAAGAATTATCGAACAACTCGGCAAGATCAGATTTGCTCCCGGGGATGTGCTCCTATTGAACGGACCTGTCGATACCATCCATCAGATACTCAGAGAATTACAGTGTTTACCACTTGCAGAACGAAACCTGCGGATCGGGACAGAACGCCGGGTGATAAAGGCGGGATCTATCTTTGGAACGGCGATATTACTTTCAGCCGTTGGCCTCGTTCCGGTGCAACTTTCATTTGTTATGGCCGCCGTTCTCATGGTATTAGTGAAACTTATATCGATAAGAGAACTCTACGAGAGTATCGACTGGCCCATTATAATTTTATTGGGAGCAATGATTCCCGTCGGACAGGCACTAGAGATTTCCGGAGGAGCCGAAACACTGGCCTCGCAACTACTTCTGATCTCCGGTCAAATGCCGCCCGTAGCAACGCTGGCTCTTTTACTTATTGCTACTATGTTTCTGTCGGATATTATCAATAATGCTGCAGCAGCGGTATTGATGTCGCCTATAGCAGTAAATCTTGCATACGCACTCGGCGCCTCGGTAGATCCGTTTCTTATGTGTGTGGCGCTTGGTGCTTCGTGTGCGTTTTTGACTCCGATTGGACATCAGTCAAATACACTCGTTATGGGACCGGGTGGGTATCATTTCGGGGATTATTGGAAACTGGGATTACCGCTTGAAATTGTCATTTTAATAGTCGGTATTCCCCTGATCGTAATATTCTGGCCATTGGGAGTATGATCACTATGTCATACAATCCGATCGGAAGGGTGTCCTGCTTGATGAGACATGAAAATCTCCGCGCAATGCTGTTTCTATTTGCATTGCACGGAGATAGTGATATCCTTACACCTTCGGTTTCGCTGCTTTGATCTCGGGAGAACAACCCGCTTCGAATTTTTTAAAATTCTCGTTAAACCGTGTCGCAAGTTCGCGATAGCGCTGCATATATACATCACTATCCGGCCATGCTTTTGAAGGGTTGAGCACATCGGAAGGGACACCTTCACACTGCTGAGGTACTTCGAAACCGAATACCGGATCGGTTTTGTATTCGACATCCAACAATGCCCCCGAGAGGGCGGCGTTCAGTAACGCTCTTGTATGTTTAATGCTTATACGTTTACCGACCCCGTATGCTCCGCCGATCCATCCCGTGTTCACGAGCCAGCAGTTGGATTTATACCGCTCGATTTTTCGCTTCAGTAATTCGGCATAGACAGCCGGATGGTGTACCATAAACGGAGCACCGAAACAGGTGCTGAATGTAATCTGCGGTTCTTTCCCGAGCCCGACTTCAGTGCCTGCTATTTTCGACGTATAGCCGGAAATGAATTGAAACAGTGTCTGATCGGGCGTCAGCTTTGCGATAGGCGGCATAACACCCGATGCATCGCACGTAAGCAGAATGATATTCTTCGGATGACCGCCCTGTTTTGAAGGTACCGCATTATCGATGTATGACAGCGGGTACGATGCACGAGTGTTTTCCGTAATTGAATCGTCATCGAGATCGATGAATCGTGTTATGGGATCGTATATAACATTTTCAAGAATAGTACCGAAACGTCTTGTTGTTGCATATATCTGCGGTTCGGCGGTGGGGGAGAGCCGGATTACTTTCGCATAACATCCGCCTTCGAAATTGAATACGCCTTCGTCGCTCCAGCCATGTTCATCGTCTCCGATAAGACGCCGGGTAGGATCTGCGGATAACGTGGTTTTTCCCGTTCCCGATAAACCGAAGAATATTGCCGTGTCGTTTTCTTCGTCGCCCATATTCGCAGAGCAGTGCATCGGCATGACATTGTTCAGCGGGAGAAGATAATTTAAAATCGTGAATATGGATTTTTTTATCTCACCTGCATACGCGGTATTGCCGATAATACATAAACGCTGCTCAAAATTTAATGAAATAAAAGTGTTCGTTGCGGTGATGTCCATCTGAGGAATTCCCTGGAACGAAGGTACACA
>SLQE01000239.1 GCA_007131635.1 Bacteroidota bacterium
GATGCAACCAGATTATGGGTTATAAAGGATCATGAGGTATGGGAAACTGCATTTTACGATGAAGATCGCAGCTACGTACCGGATTATAAACTGGAAAAAATTGCCAGAGAAGGACCTAAATGGGGACCGAATATAACCGTTGATGTTGTTGTACGTGTGGTGGATAAGAGAAACGGTAGACAATATTTGCTAAGAGCATCGGAGCAATATATCGGAATGACGGTGTGATTTACTCATCCCGCGCAAATCTGTAGGGCCGGATGATAATAGTTCTTACCTCGATTTCAGATACTCAATAAAATCACGATACCGCTTCTCGCCCGGCCAGTGAAAGAGCATCGAACCGAGTGCGATACCACCTATAATTGCCGACGGGTACGCATATCCGGTTATGACCGCTGCAAATCCCGCGAAAAGAACCACACCCAGACAGAGCAGCAGCGCGATTATCATTATCATACGGAATCCGCCTACGATTATACGTTCATTGTAGCGCAGCGGCATCCTCTGAGCTATATATTTCCAGATATAAAACGACAGAGGGATCTGAACCAGAGCGATAACCACTCCGATATAATGCAGCGACATGAGCGCGGGATCCTGCGTGCGTTGCTGTGAAATGAATAACATCAAAGCAAGAAAGAGAAACGAAAAGATCGATATTGAAATCGATATCGATCGTAATTGTGAAGTATGCCGGTGCAATGTCTGCAACGGATTGAACTCGTTCATGACGTGTACTTTTTCTTTTCTTCGTCCGTTAAAACCTCGTTCATACTGCCGGATCTGAATCCCGCAAGATCGAGTGTGATGTATGTAAAGCCGATATCTTTGAGCTCCGAAACGATAGCATCTCTGAATGCATCGTCGGCAAACCGCCTGATCTCGTCTATGCCGACTTCGATCCTCACGGTACGGTCATCGTGATGCCGCGCCCGGAAAAATCGGAACCCGTTATCCCGCAGAACATTCTCTGCCCGGTCTATCTTGCTGAGCTTTTGTTTATCGATTGATTGACCGTACGGAAACCGCGACGACAGACAGGCAAAGGATTGCTTATCCCAGGTCGGCAGATCCAGATATTTTGAAAGTTGTCTGATATCCTCTTTTGTCATGCCGGCTTCGAGCAGCGGCGAGCGTACGTTCTTCTCGCGGTTTGCCGCCATACCCGGCCGAAAATCACCGCGATCGTCGAGATTCGATCCGTCTGCAATCCATTTTATATTATTTTGTTTGGCGATCTCCTGTACTTTGCCGAAAAGCTCCGTCTTGCAAAAGTAGCATCGGTCGGGTGGATTTTCGCGGAACTTCAATATATCCGTTTCCTCCGTTTCGACCACTTCATATCGCACGCCGATCTCCTCCGCCAGCGACCGCGCCTCTTCAAACTCCCGCGTTGGATATGTCTCCGATTGTCCGATAACGGCAATGACGTTCTCACCTATTGTATCATACGCGACCTTCAGAAGCAGTGTACTGTCGACTCCTCCCGAATACCCGATGACGAGACTTTCCATCTCCCGTATGATCGATTGAAGCATTTGGTATTTTCCGGATAATTCATTTGTCAACGCAGTCATATATTTTCCTCTCAGGTTCGCCGTTTAATATGTTCCATAACCACCGGGATAACCTTATCCATCGGAAATGATACTCCGGTCCACAACGTGAATGACAATCCCGCCTGATGTAAGAGCATAGAAATCCCGTTTCGCGTTCGCGCGCCCTGCCGTGCGGCATGTTTCAGAAAAACAGTTTCAATCGGATTATAGATGAGGTCAATGGCTATGTGCTCCCGGTGAAATCGAAATGAACCGGGTAAAGGCGACTTGCCTGTATGTAAACCGGAGCCTACCGGGGTTGTTTGGATAATTCCGTTGACTGTATCTGCAATTTTTTCTATACCGGCTAACCGGATTGTCTCTGTTCTGTCGAAGCCGTACACCCTCCGCACGTGTTCTCCGAGCCGTTCAGATCGTTCTGTGTTCCTGTTAGCTATGATAACTTTGAGGGGAGAAGTTTTGGTTATCAGTGCGTCGCAGACCGCCCGCGCGGCACCTCCCGCTCCGATAATGAGGACGGTTTTTCTATCCAGGGCTTGTATCTCGGTCGTATATGCGTTAAAGAAACCCGCACTATCGGTGTTTTCCCCGAAAATTACGTTGTCCTTAAAGGAAAGAGTGTTCACGGCTCCGATTTTTCGTGCCACCGGAGAAAGTGATGTGGTATGTTGTATAACCGTTTCCTTGTACGGAATAGTAACATTTGCGCCGGCGAAGTTCAGTGTTTGTACCGCATCGATCCCTTTTGCAAACCGATCGGGGTGAATGTCGATCGTGAGATACGTGTAGGGCAGGTTGGTTATTTCAAACGCGGTGTTGTGAATGACCGGAGATATAGAATACGAGATGTTATTTCCGAAGAGTGCTATGCCGCGCTGCATATTATTTTTTTATCAGCCGCAGCAGCTTTGCTACCATCGGGTTATCGCCGAACTCATCTTTAAATTCCTGGATTTTTGATGCATCATATTCGAAGCTGCGTTTGAACGATTCCATAGCTTCGACATAGCGGCGAAGTGACAGAAGTACTTTTCCTTTCACAAAATGCGGCTCGAATAGTTCGCCCCGGAGTTCGATAGCGGTATTCAGCGCGATGAGAGCTTCTTCGGGATTCCCGAATTCGTGAAGCGTAGATCCGAGATCCAGCCAGGCTTCGGTGTTGTGCGGGTCGAGTTTCGTTACGATACGGTAGCTGGAAATTGCTTCCCATAGTTTGCCGAGATTATATTCCGCATCCGCTTTTGCATACCAGAGTTCGGGGTAGTCCCGGTTAATAGCAAGTGCCCGATTGTAATCATTGAGCGCCCGGGTATATTGTTCGAGAGAATCGTAACAACTACCGCGTCCGAAGTACGATTCATAATGTTTTTTATCGATTTTAATGGCGTTCGTAAAACACTTGATCGCCTCCCGATACTGACCGAGTTCCTCGTGTGCGTTCCCCATATTGTGCCAGGCTGCAACATCGTTGGGCTCGTATCTGAGTGCCTCTTTGTAACACTCAAGCGCTTCGTGGAGGCGGCCCAAATTAGCACAGGAGTTTCCCTTGTTGTAAAGAGCAGCGGAGAATTTTTCATGAATAGCAATCGCCATGTCGTAGCTCTCGACTGCCTTATGATATCTGCCGAGCCGGTTTAATATGATCCCTCTGTTATACCAGGCGTTATGGTTGTACGGATCGAGATCGATATTTTGGTCGTATGCAGCAAGCGATTCTTCCAGACGTTCGAGAAAATCGTAACAGAATCCCAGTTCGTACCATGCCTCTTTGTTTTCAGGATTGCCTTCCACCAGATATTTGAGGATTTGAAGCGCCTCATCGTATCGTTCCATTTTTTCGAGTGTAACTGCTTTGTTAAACAGGGCTTCTTCGTTTGCCGGATCAAGATCGAGGGCGCTGTCGAAGCATCCGATAGCGTCATCGAGGCGATTCATATTATCCAGTGTAATTCCCCGGTTAATGAGAAGGTCTGAGTCTACCGGGTTCAGACTCATAGCGCGGTTGTATGCTTCGAGTGCTTCTTCGTAGCGGAATAAATTATTCAGCGCCATACCCTTCCGCTGCCAGATGTCGGCACTGTAGGGGATGTGCTTGATAAGAATATTGATAAAATGAAGTGCTTCTTCGAATTTTTCGTTGTCGAGGTAGAAATTAACGATTTCCTCGAGAGCTTCGATATTGGTAATCGATCCGGAGCTGTTATTCAACCGTTCTTTTAATTTCCTAACCTCTTCTTCAAAGCGTCCCGATTTACCGGGGTTGTCTCCGGAGTTTTCCCACTCGTCATTAAATGCATCAAAACCAAAAATACTCATGACCCAAGTCGTCTAAAAAGGTTTAATATTGAATCTTGACATTACCATATCTAATAAAATAAAAAACCATATCTATGTCAATAGCCATAAAAATCCTAAAAATGCGTATATTTTCCCCAAAAACCCAAATTTAGTTGATTTTTAC
>SLQE01000324.1 GCA_007131635.1 Bacteroidota bacterium
CATTATACCAGGCCATGTTCTCAGTGGCGCGGGCTCCGAGCTCTATCAGACTGGCAATAATATGCATCAGTATCAGAGCCACACCGACCACAAGAATAACAGACCCTCTTCCTGCCATAATCCTTTATCCTGCATTACCGTGTATGAAAATTTTTTGAACTTAATCTTGTTTGACGCCACCGGGACGTTGCAAAATAGTCCCCCGAGATCTCCATATCCATATTTTTCTGATCCCGCTTCAGTGCGTAGGGATGTTGAACCTCCATTTCAATCTCTACCAGATGAATATTGCCCGGATTTACGAGCGGAACAGGGAGCAAATCTCCCTCCCTGTTGAAATATCTCAGTTTAAATTCGGTTACCATGCCGATAATATTTTCCACTCCACCATCGACTGAACGATACAGCGGGCGTATACTCTCGTTCTGAAACGATACATCGGAGGTTTCTCCCAATCGATATTCTATTTTATTGATAATTCCTTTTTGGTTGAGATCGCTTGCAAACCGAATACGGGAAGAATCGGCATACAGTATAATACCGGAACTGGTTGATTGTTCTTTCTCCACCCCGAATCCCATGTTTCTAAACTCCCCTTCGACAAGGGTTGCCGTTGAAATAAGCATTTGCTGCACCATTGTTTCCGCGTTATAACTAAACCACCCTTCCTGCACAATTCCATTTGCGTGTAAAATAATAAGCACGATGGTGACACCTAATAAAACCGAAAAAAGGACATCCAGCAAAGATGCCATAATGAATCCCTGTTTAGTTTATAATCACTGAAAGCTAAAATAACCCATGACCGTCCACATTTGTAAAGTATCGATGCCGACTTCCGGTGGCGGAGGAAAAATCCGCCATATTTTCATATCCATTCGTTTGGCATAGGTCTGATTTATCGATCTTGCCTGCACGTTACCGGGATATACATAGTACACTTCAAATTCGGTCACATAAGTACCGATATCGGGTATTATCACGGTGTCCCGGAACCCGTGAAAATCATCGAACTTAGAGAATTCGCTAATCTTATTGACACTGTCCGGAGCACCGAATGTATGTGATTGCCGCAAGTCGGAAGGTGAATTAATAACGACTGTTGAATCCAATACCGCTGCGTCAAAGGCCAGACCGTATGCTATCTCCATATACGAAGTGGAAATAGTAGTTGCATCAATGCCCAGTTGCGCACTATCAACTGTGTATCTGCTGTAGCCGAAAACATTGTAAAAATTCAGCAGACTCATTGTTAAAAAGATAAGCGCCCCCAGAGCTAATAGGGTCTGTCCCGTCGTCATGTAAATTCCCCGTCAATATTTATATACTGATTTAAGTACAATTATTATGCCGTTAATTATTGCCTGTATTTAGGCCAATTTTAACGAAAATTTTGCCCATTGCCATCAGACGGCAATGTATACAAGTAATTTATTCACCATATTGTAAAAGTTACAAATAAATAAGAATTGAGTTCGAATAGAGAGAATTTTAGCTGCGGAATACAAAAATGAAAGCTATCATAATACTTTTATCGGCGGGCAGCGAGCGGGTTTACACACACTGGTCAATACTACTGTTCTCAAAACCAATTTCAGAGTGGCTGCTTCTGGTAACTTTCGTACCAAGATATGATCTCAAACGAGGTCCGTTTCATTCCCGGATAATATAACGGACGGGTATAAATATTAGCCAGCCTTGAATCAAACCTGTATCGTTGTATCAAACCGTTGCTGCCGGAGCGTATCTTCCCGCGCTCGTGCATTATAATGACCCCCCAGACATTAAATTGCCTGAGGGAACGGCTGGTGAGATTTTCAGCCACGACCTCACCGAATGTCAATAAAACACCATGCACTTCAAAATCCTGGTTTTTGTCCGCGATAACTATATCATCGCTGGCAAAAAGGCCCAGTAAATCATTACCGTGCCCGTGGAGAGTGTGCCGTTCAATTCCATGCACAACCGATACTAATTCTTCCGAATACGCCGGACTGGTTGCGTATGTAATATTATCCACGATCTTGATCTTTTGGCCGGCACCGATGGTAAGCTTACCGGCAAGCACTCCTTTTACCACCACATTTTGAGTTGTATATAACGCACCATTGAAATCCGCCAGTGTAACCTGTTCATCCGGGAGTATTGCCGGATCGGTTATTTCGGTATTTGAATACCATACCGAAACAAGATCATTGTCAATTTCTATATAGAGGTCCTGAGTATAGTATTTCCCATCGACTTCTTGTGAGGCACCGACCAATTCATTTATATGATTCGGTATATTTATTTTGCCGGCAAACGTTTGAAATCCGCTGAGGAACTGAGCGTCATTGGATTTGACGGGATGTATACTCTGAGCTGCTGTAACCATGCCATGGAAAATGGGACCATTTGAACTTCCGCTTATACTTCCTATCTTAATACTGCCGTTTGAATGAATGGGGCCCCAGACAATATCGTCGGGATAAAAGAACTGGTTATTTCCGGGTTTGTTTGTTATCCAGGCGTAGACCGGATTTTCAGCAGAGCCCACGCGATGTAGATGCACTACGACGGTATCCTGCAATGTTTTATATCCCGGAACCGGAAATTTCGATACCGATGTAAGACGTGCTATATCCGCATTTATCGTATTCGAGTAAACCCTGAAACTCCCGCCGCTGTAAGGACCATCGGTAATATTCTGCTCAAATAATAATCCGTTATTATCGTGCGAAGGATGCAGTCTTAGATATGCGAGACCGGCCTGCATACCGGATGACGCTAAACTCTTCGATGCCGCCGCAGCATTATACCAGGACATATGTTCGGTCGCACGGGTGCCTATTGACAATAAATTTGAAATGATGTAGATCACTATGAGACTAAAACCTATGACAAAAATAAGAGATCCTTTACCTACCATTGCTATTCTCTTTCATCTATCTCCATTCAAGATTTTTTATATTGACCCTCGATCGTGCCGATTGAGAACCGAAAAGGATGTCACCATCACCGTAATCAGGGAGAGCATACGGATACTGAACTTCCATAACAATTTCGATTGCAGAGACATTACCCGGATGCACAGCCGGCAGCATCAGCTCATCTCCTTCAGGGCAAATATAACTCAATGAAAAATCCGTCATCAGACCGACTATATGTTCCGGTCCGTCATCAACCGAGCGATACAACGGGCGAATATTTTGGTTCCCGAAATCGACATCGGAGGCGTTACCGAATCTGTACTCGATGACATTAACGGATGAATTCATTTGGAGATCGACGGCAAACCGGATCCTCGTCGAATCCGCGTAGAGGATTAGTCCACTCCCCGTTACCAAATCCCGCTGCACTCCCGACCCGATACTTCCAAGCTCTCCTTCTACAAGCGTTCGTGAGGAAATAAGCATTTGCTGCACCAGCATCTCCGCATTTTGGAGAGACCACCCTTCTCCAATGACCATATTGGCATTCAGGACAATAAGGATGATAGTAATACCGATTAGTATGGAAAAAATAAAATCCAAAAAAACATGCATAAGAATCCGAAATTATTATGATCAATTAAACTGATAATATCCCATAACCGTTGATGCACGCACCGTATCTATACCGTCCGGTCCCGGCGGCGTATCAATAAGCCATATCTTCATGTCCAACCGCTTCGTAAATGTCTGAATAGACGACACCTGCTGAATATTCGTGGTTTCAACGTAATGAACTTCAAATTCGGAAACGAATATACGGCCTCCGGGTACCATCGTCGTATCGCGGTAGAGATGAAAATCATCAAACTTTACGAACTGACTGAGAGCCTTGATCGTATCCGCAGCGCCAAACTGATATGCAGGACGAAGATCGGCAGGAGATGTAACAGTCACTGTTGAATCGAGCAGCGCCCCATCGAAAGCAAGACCATGTGCAATCTGTTTATAATTTGTCGATATCCCTGTGGCATCTATCCCTAACTGTACATTGTCCATGGTATACCAGCTATGGCTGAAAATATTATAAAAATTCATCATTATCGA
>SLQE01000234.1 GCA_007131635.1 Bacteroidota bacterium
CGTTCCACACGGCTTGCATCACGTCGCTCCCGCTGTTGCTGGGTAGCAATGAGATCTGAAATAACTCGACGCAATTGCTGTTCGGATTCCTGTTTTCGCACCAGTTCTTTCTCGAATGTCGACCGATCCTGACGGATACGGTTTAGAAGAGTTCGGCGATCGACGATTCTGTCTGTAAGACGCTTCTCTTCCTGCTGTTTTTCCCGTATGACTCTGCGCTGGCCGGCGAGTGCAGCTTCAATCAGCTCATGCTCGATCTGTAGTTCCTGCTGTTTTTCCTGAATCGCGTACAGGTCTCCCCGGCGCTGATCGGAAAAGCGTTTCATATATTCTGCCCTGATGAGGAACTGATTTACCGATCCGGCATTAAAGAGCACTTCGATATCTTTCGCTGGGCCCTGTTTATATGCCGACCGCACATATCGGGCATATTGGGCACGGAGTTCTTCGATTTCTTTTTCAAGTGTTTGAATGTTCCGGCGAGACTCATTGATTTGCCGGACGAGCCGCTGTTCTTCGCTCCTAAGATCGCGAAGGTACGATCTGACAAGCACCGTCTGCCGATCGAGATTGTCAAGAAGTGTAAGCGCCTCCTGTTCGGACTTCCGCGATTCCTGAATTTTTCTCTCAAAATCATCTATCTCTTTTCTGATAGATTCCAGTTCCCGCTGCCGTTTTGAGATCTCAGTTTCCGGATTCGAACCGCGGCCGAACAAGGTGCGGGGTTCGATATCGATACTAACGAAGAGGAAAATAAAGAAAGCCGCGGCAACGGCTATCCTTCCGTATATGCTTATTGCTCTGTCCACTCTATCACCTTTGCATTACTGGGTATTGAGTATGAAAACGAGAGATCATTGGTATTCAAATCGATTCGGCTATACGACACGGAGAAACTTGCCCGTTCCTGATGCGATATAACTCTTATTGTCTGTGCCATAACCATACCCTGTATTTCAGTAAACCTATCATAGCGTTCCTCTAAAAGCGGCCGGTCATCGATACTTGAATACACAATTCGTGAGACAGCCCTGAATCGGGGATCGATCCAGTACCTTCTTATCGAACCGTGCGACCTGAAGATAAGTAAATATTGATCCCCGTCGATTTTATATTCATCCGGTCTTCGAGGCTCATAAAATAAATTCCTGCTGCTCCCGAGGAACAAATCCATAATATCGTTTACGCCGATATCCATCCGCAGAAATGCTCTCAGAATATCGTTCCGGGGTTCGCCGACGATCACTTCATTCGACATACTATTATAAAATAAAAAATCCCGTTGGGACAGAAAGACGGTACCGACATTAATACCAAAAGGTCCGCGCAGCCGTAAGAGCAGTGAATCCGGGTGTTGCATGTCGATGTTAAAGTTACCCGAATTCGCAAAATCCCGGCTTTCTATTGAAAGAGAGCCCCTCGCGCGTAAGGATGTTTTCTTCGAATGATTCAATTCCACATCACGCACTAATTGTGCCGGTGTTACTCTGTCGGTATCCAGTACCATACGCGGTGCAGGCGAGCAACTGAATACCATTGCAATCAGAACCACGGTGAAAATAATACTTATCAATCTGCTCATATCGATCCACGCTCAATCTTTTTTCTTGTTTCTTCCTTTGCATCATCCAGATCCAGTGCTTTTTTCCAGTATTCCATCGCTTTATCATGCTCATTGAGATGGTAATAGATATCACCCATATGATCGTGTACAACCGCACTGGCACTGCCGGCGTCTATGGCTTCCCGGACATATTTTTTTGCAAGATCGATATCGCCCATTTTAAAATATATCCATCCTAATGTATCGAGATAGGCACTGTTCTCAGGCTGTTGGTCGACTGCGCGCTTCGACATTTCAAGTGCCTGCTCAAGATTCTTTTCCCGCTCTGCAAGACTATAGCTATAATTATTTAGAACAAGATGATTCTCCGGATCCAGTGATAATGCAATTCCATATAAGCTATCCGACGTTTCATATTCTTCCCGGGCATCATACGTTAACGCGAGCATAGCGAGTGCGTTAACTTCTTCGGGTTTCATATCCACCGCTCTACCGAGGTACTCGGTTGCACGTTCAAGATCATCTAATCGGTTATATGATAAACCGAGTAAAAACAGGAGATCATAATCGTCACCGAGATGTTCCATACCTCTTCTGGTGAGCTCAATCACCTCATTATATTTTTCCATCTGAAAATACGCTTCCCCTGCATACAACCAGGCCATATCATTTTCGGGATCAAGTTCGGTCACCTTCGTTAGAAATTCAGCGGCAATCTCATTTTCACCGGAAAATATTGCAACGATGCCCCGTAAGAACATGGGTTGCGGTTCGTCGGGGTACTGTTCGATAATGCTGTCGAAAACCGGTCCCGCCATTTTCATACGCTCGCTATCTCCCGGTGCAAACTGTTCAATATACTGTATGAACATCTGGCCAAGCTGTACTTTCAAGTCAAAATCCAGCTTTTCATTTTGTATCATGTCGGTAAGGTACCCGGAAGCAGTCTCGAAATCATCGAGACGAATAAATACATCGACGAGTGATGTCAGGACATCGATATCATCGGGATGATAGGTAAATAATTCGAGAAATATTTCTTTTGCTTTTTCAAGTTCATCGGCTCGCATATAGGTGTTGCCGAGAGTAAGCAATATCGATTCATTACCCGGATCGAGATCCAGCATCCGGGTAAGCGCTTCGGCGGCGTCCTCATGCCGTCCGAGTGTATTGTTCAGATCTGCAATTTGAGCAAGGATTTCCAGTTGTTCCCCGAACCGGGCGATCATTTTATTATATATTTCAAGCGAACGAAGTGGCTTTTCGAATTGATACAATCGTGCGAGTGTATAGTATGCCTGGGAATTATAGGAATCAAGCTCGACGATGTGTTCATATTGTTCAATCGCTTTATCGATCTCCCTCGAGCGTATATAAATGCTCGCGAGGTTTTCCCGGTAAGAGACATTCTCTCCGTCACGCCGGATTGCCTCCCTGCCGTATTCTGCTGCTTGTGCAAGTTTACCCAGCTCGAGGTAGTTTTTCGAAACTGCGTAATATATTGCAGCATTCCTATCAAGTTCGAGAGCTTTCAGGAATTGTTCTACCGCCTCTTCATTATTTCCCTGCATTTCAAGTAACGAACCCTCAATAAAATATTGTCTTGCCTGCTGCTTTTCCTCATCGGTTAATTGACGTTCGCTCTCGGATACGGCTGCAGTACTGCCGCCGCATCCGGCCAGGGAAGCCGTGAATAACAAGATTGCTGCAATCTTAAAAATTCTGCCCTTCATTATAGAATCCCGTCTCTGATATTTATTACCGGAAATTATTGTATCCTGAAAATATATCAATTTTGGTTATTAATAACAATAAATACCACAAGTTTATAGCTCTTTCTACTTGATTTTACTAATTTACTTTAATAACTTTTGGTAACTTACTGTTTTAAAACAAAATAAAAAATACGAGGGAGAACAGATGAAAGCGGAACGTCCAATTTTACCATTCAAATACCTGTCAATACCGGTACTTATTGCAGTTTTTTTCATATCCGGGTGCGGCTCATCCCGCGCAATTATCGAGGAGAAGGAGTACCGTTTGCAGGAACAGACCAGGCAAATCGAGCAACTTCAATTTGAAAATGCAGAATTACGCCGGGAAATCGCACAACTTTCACAGTCTAACCGATCACTTAATGCTCAGGTTGCCGAACTTGAAAAACAACTGATTGAGGAACGGGAACAAATACGGACACCTGATGCAGCCGTGATAACAAGACCCGAACCCGGACCGGAACGAACCGATATTACTCCCGCTGCATTTGAGAATGAATATAATCGCGCGATTCGTTTATTCAGAAGCCGCCGGTATCAGGATGCCAAAGATATTTTCACCCGGCTGTTGCATTCAGGTGCCGATCATCCGTTAATTTCAAATTGTCAGCATTGGATCGGTGAATCACTGTTCGGTATGCGGGAATACAATCGTGCGATCGAGGAATTCA
>SLQE01000229.1 GCA_007131635.1 Bacteroidota bacterium
ATATGCGGCATCGGGGTCGTCTGCAGCCGTAAGCCATCTGAGAGCCAGGTGCTTATTATTTGCCAGTCGGGCAGCACCTTTCCCGGCGGTTTCGGCCGCAAATTTTTGGAACG
This sequence comes from Bacteroidota bacterium, assembly GCA_007131635.1. Taxonomy (GTDB): domain Bacteria; phylum Bacteroidota; class Ignavibacteria; order T3Sed10-11; family T3Sed10-11; genus T3Sed10-11. The sequence continues at coordinate 114 of SLQE01000229.1, forward strand.
ATTTCCCGTCCGCCGTTGCCATGATGTATGCCATCAGTGCACCCGCTGCGGCATTGCGTTCGAGCTGCGTGCGGTCGATATTCCAGAGGTCGTCGTCGCTTGTATGTATGTAGTGATCCGGCCAGTTGGTAAATGTAATGCCCGGAACGCCGATCGGAGTTTCATTGAAGGTCACATGATCGGTATTCCCGTGAAAGTAGATCATCTTTGCGTTATACCGGTGACGAGAGCCGAGGCGGGAGAGTACGGGTTTAAATTCGGTACCGGCCTGGATCTGTGCAAGTTCGTTGTTGTTGATGTCTATCATATACCCGATCACCGATTCGACAACATCGTTGAAGAAATGAAATCTGCCCGCGGGAAGCCGGGTGATATTCTGCACGCGCATCACGTCCTGTGCCTGATTCGCGCCGACCATATCCTGATTGATATTCACCCACATCCGTTTATGTGCATCGGGATTGTCGGCGAAGTATTGCCGCTGACTTGTGAACTCGCGTACCCACCAGAAACGTAACGTGCGGCGCGGTCGTTCTAGTTTCTCCTCATCGATGAGTTTCTTCAGTGCTCGGGCGATCTCCAGGATGTTCGCGGAGCCGCTTCCATTGTCGTTCGCTGAGAACTTTTCTTCCTGTATATGCGCGGTGATGATAATATCCTGGTCAAGTCCGGGTTCGGCGCCGTTGATGCGGGCTTCGACCATAACCTGCCACGGCTCATCGCCGTGCATTGAATCGAACGATGCATCGATGTGTGCGTGTACCTTAAGCGGTTCCTCGCTGTTCCGGATTTCCCGCAGCAGATCCAAACCCTGCCGCAGTGAGAGTATGAAAGCAAATGTTCCCGCTTCCCCGTTCGGTCCCTCGACCGGTACTCTCATCCATCGTATCTGATCGGGATTTGAAACATTGAGTTCGCCGAAGCCTGTTCTGCCTTCGGGATCCGGGTACCAGATCAACCCCGCGGCACCGCGCTTCCATACCGCTTCGCGCATCACTACTCCGACAGAACCGGTGGTCAGTACAATTTTACCATTGACATCAATGTTTTCGTAATCGCCGTCCGACGTCCCCGCACCGATGTAAACCAGCTCCGCCGTTACATCGACCGCGCGGCTGTAATCGGCAATGTGCAATTGAGATTGTAATGTGCTGGCAATGCGTTTTTCCGATCCGTCCTTTAACCGCAGATCCGCGAACCGCGCATTCCAGGGAAGACGAGTATATTTTTGTTTGATGATTTCAACGTCTTCAAGTCCGAATTCTTTCGCCTTATCTGCAATGTATTCCGCCACGTGCCATAACCCGTCGGCACCGCCTCCCGGTTTGTGAAATTGCGTCATAAATCGTATGTGCTCATAAGAGGCATCGCCGGAAATTTCCTGAATAATTTTCGCGGTTGATTGATGATCGAGCAACGGTAATTCCCGGGTGTTCAGGGGGAGATAGAAAAACAGTGCAAGCAACAAAATTGAGCGCAAGAGAGGCATGGATGTGTACCTTCGGTTATTATGTTAAATGAGTAATTTTCTGAATTGTACAGTATCTTAAAAAGTCTTATAAATATCAACTCTATTTTCTTATTATGCGAAATCTTGTTACCTTATGCCTATGACACCGCATGAAACATGGATGAAATACGCAATCAGAGAGGCCGAACGGGCGCTCGACCGGCAGGAAGTACCCGTCGGTTGTATTATTGTGCGTGATAATAAAATTATCGGTAAAGGATATAACCAGACCGAAACGCTGAAAGACCCGACGGCACACGCCGAGATTATCGCGATTACCGCAGCAGCGGCACAGCTGCAATCGAAATTTCTCGAGGGCTGCACATTGTTTGTAACGCTTGAACCGTGCGCGATGTGTGCGGGCGCGATCGTTCTGGCAAAGGTACCGACACTTGTCTTCGGGGCGTACGATCCGAAAGCGGGGGCCTGCGGTACGCTTTACACGATCACCGGGGATACCCGGCTTAATCACACAGTACACACGATCGGCGGCGTTCTGGATACGGAATGCGGCGCTTTATTGCGGGATTTTTTTCATACGAAACGCAGCGGGGGAAACGGCAGGGGCTAGTTTTAGACGATTGTAGTCTGTAAACGGAGCTAATTATATAGATTTTAATTGATCTATTTACTACATTGTTTTAGTTATGAGAACAATCGATTCTATACAACTTACAGATAATGAAAGGGAGGCGCTAAAAGATATTCAGCGTCGCGTGAAAAAATTATTTCGCGTCGAATCTATTGTGGTGTTTGGTTCGGTAGTTCGTGGTGAAAAGGATAAAGAATCGGATATTGATCTACTAATTCTTACCTCAGAAAAAATTGAAAGATTGGTTAGTCATCAGATAACCGATATAGTATTTGAGATCAATCTGCATTACGACACAAATTATAGCGTAGTTGTTCTTGATAAAAAAACCTGGGATGAGGGTGTTTATTCAGTCCTGCCGATAAAAAAAGATATTCAACGTGAAGGTGTCCTTCTATGAGTGATAATGAAAATCGTAAGGTTATCATTGCATATTGGTGGGAAAAAGCGAATGAAAGTTTATTATCTGCAGAGCGCGAATTTAAGGCATCAGCGTTTGTTTTTGCAGTAAATCGTATATACTATGCAGCGTTTTATGGTGTATGTGCCGTATTGCTGTCAAAAGGTGTGACATTTAAAAAACACTCTGCAGTTAGATCATCATTTCATTCCGAGTTTATCAAAACCGGAATCTTGTCATCTGAATGGGGTAAATATTACGACCAGCTTTTCCGTGATCGACAAGAAGGTGATTACATTCCCCTGATAGAGTTTGATCATTCTTACATAAAAACTCAGTTGTCCCGTTGTAAGGAGTTCCTGGGTGTGCTTAAACCCCTTCTTGATGATTATATATAGCACATGGTAATCCGTCCTTTCATCATAGCTGATGCAAAACACATCCTCAATTTGTACCGATACTACATTATACACACCACCATCACATTTGAAGAGGATGTTCCCCGTCTTGAAGATTTTAAAAGACGTATCGAAAAAATATCGGCGCAGTATCCGTATATAGTTGCAGACGTTGATAATGAGATCGCGGGATTTGCGTATGCCACGAAATTCAGAAACAGAAGCGCATACCGCTGGGTGGTCGAAGTTGCTCTGTATGTCGATATCCGGCACCAGGGGAGGGGGATCGGTAAAAAATTACTCGGCGAATTGCTGGATATATTGACAAAGCTCGGCTATTACGATGTGTATGCCGTCATTACCCTGCCTAACGACAGAAGTGTTGCCCTCTTTGAATCGTTCGGTTTTACGAAAAATACGATCCTGAAAAAAGCCGGATATAAAAACGGAACGTGGTGCGATGCGGGTGTATGGGAGAAGAATCTGCGGGAAAGGAATGCTAACCCGGTGGAACCCTTGTCATTTCGTGCCCTTAGTGGTTAAAAAAGATTTTCCGTAGCACCATCCAACACTTCAACCCTGCAATCACCGTCTACCCCGATAATAATCCCCGAGTATTTCTTCCATCACACGGGTTGTTCGTGCTGCGGTTTTTCCCGTGCTCGGACTTGTACCTGTTCCGTTTAACTCATCGACGATTGTCTGAATGAGTGGCTGCTGTATATGTTCGGGATGCTCTATCAGAAATTGTTCACTGCCCGATCTCGTATTTAGCCTGACCGGAGCGTTATCGAATGTCGAAAAAGATATCGAGCCATCGCTGCCGACGATCTCCGTCAGATCATATTTTTCGAAAGCATTGAAACACCATATTCCGGTGCCATGCACACCGTTTTCAAATTGGAACGTGCAGGATATAGTATCTTCGGCGGGATATAATCCTGCCCGGTTTGATGCGAAGCCTTTTACCGATTGTATCGGACCCAGAATGAA
>SLQE01000230.1 GCA_007131635.1 Bacteroidota bacterium
CCTCGGTTGGAAAGAATAACCGCCAGATGTTTTTTGTATAAAAGCGTCGATTTTTATAATTATTAGAAAATAATAAGATTAGGGAAAATTAATAATTCAAGTATTGCAGGTAAAAAATTAAAGTTGTATGATATACATGTTCTCAATAACATGGGTGAGGGAAGTATAACGAAATTACCACATACTAATGTTTAACCATAATTACGGCGCCGGTGCTCTAGCCTGTGATAACTCCCCTGATGTACTCCCCAAAAATAGAGTCCGGTGCCGTTTTTTTACCTGCCCGTAACATCTTATAAACTAAAAGTTGAATCCACTCCGAAAAAAATCAAAGAATACTTTTCGGAGTAGACCCAAAAGTTATATATAAACAGGTGTTGTATGTTGCATTTTCGCTCATTCGGTGAAGGATATCCGCTTATTATATTACACGGATTATTCGGTTCACTAGATAATTGGTATACCATAGGTAAGAAGTTAAGCGATAGGTATCATGTATATCTTGTCGATCAGCGCAATCACGGGCGCTCACCCCATTATGATAGCCACACATACGATGATCTCGCAAACGATTTATATATTTTTATGCACGAACAGCATATCGATTGTGCACATATTATGGGACATTCTATGGGCGGAACGGCGGCGATACAGTTCTCGGCTCAACGAAGCGATATGGTCAATACATTAATTGTTGTGGATATGGCTCCCCGTGATTATCAACCCAGGCACGATGGTATATTCCAGGCATTTAAAGCCGTCGATCCGTCTGCCTTCTCCCGGCGGAAAGATATAGACGAAGCATTACAATCGTATCTCCCCGATAACGCAGTAAGGCAGTATATATTGAAAAATATCATACGGGATACGGAAAACAGTTTTCACTGGAAATTTAATTTGGAGGCAATCAGGACAAATTATCGGGCAATTATATCCGGCCCTCAAATCGAGAAGGCAATTCCGAAACCGACGCTTTTTGTAAAAGGTGAGCGGTCGTCATATATTACCGATCAGGATATTAAAAAAATGGAAAAAATGTTTCCGAATATGCAATTGGAAACGATACCGGGAGCGACTCATTGGGTGCATGCCGATGCTCCCGATCTCTTAATCGGTGCGGTCCGTAAGTTTTTAGACGAAAACGGTTGATTACTGCTGATTCTCATTAAAATTTTCGTTATTTTAAAAAACAGCAGAATTCAGATGGTGAGTAAGGAGTCAGACGTGTGATGAATTTTTTTTCAATATTTTTCGCTGTACTTTTATGGTTCTTTTTCCTGGCCGGCTTTGACGGGTATGCTCAGGAACAAATACGCACAATGTCCGTGAAAGGTTTGTACACGTCATCATCGCGTCTATTCCCGACTCCCGGAGCGGCAGATGAAATCGCGCGTCACAGATATAATTCCCTCAATCATATCTTCGGATACGGAGCCGATGTCAGGTACGGTATCCCGAGTATCGGTGTAATAATCGGCGCCTCCGTTGAATATCTCGAAAAACACGCGGATTTCTTTACCCGATACCAGATTGGGGATACTGTGTATCCCGTACCGACCGTTGACGGTTATTATGTTATACCGGTAGAACTTACGGGTTATTTCCTGATACCGGTCAGCAGTGAACGTGTACAATTCTATATCGGCGGCGGAGCAGGTGTGTATTTTGGAAGACGGATGTATGAAGTGGGTGGCGTGCAGTCCGAATCGCTCGAACGGTCTGTGTATCCGGGAATACATGTTGTAAGCGGTATCGACTATTTTTTCCATCACCGTATCGGTTTGCGCGGTGAGCTGAAATTCCGCGATCCCGATATAGAAACACATAATCGTTTCAACGAAGAGACAATTGAATTTGAGGGAAAAACATTCAATCTCCCCGAAGGAGATATCCCTTCCAGAATTAATGTGGATGGAATTGTATTCAGCCTCGGTCTTGTTTTCAGGTTGTAAGTGTGACGATGAAACGCAGACATATTTTTCTGACGGGTTTTATGGGCAGCGGCAAAACGACCGTCGGACCGCTCATCGCAGAAGCGCTCGGCTTTTCTTTCGTCGATCTTGATGAGGAGATAGAGCGGCAGGAGGGAAAAACGATCGATGATATTTTTCAGGACTCCGGTGAACAGCATTTCAGAATTATCGAAAGGTCTTATGTGCGGCGCTTTGTGGAAGGAAGCGATACGGTTTTTGCCCTCGGCGGCGGGACGGTGACAATCGAAGGATTGATATCCGAACTGAAGGCAAATGGATTACTGGTATATCTAAAGTCGGATGCGGATGCACTGATGTCACGGCTGCGGGGGCATTCCCATCGGCCTTTGTTATTAGGGGAAAAGGGAGAGACTCTCAGTGATGCGGATCTTCAGCGGAAAATAGCATTCCTTCTCAAGCAGCGTGAGGAGTATTATCGGCAGGCCGATATCATAGTCGATAGTACACACCGACCCGTCGATGCGGTGGTCGAATCTGTACTCAACGCGCTTGCTGAAAATTTATTTCGTGAGAATATAAAAAATAAAGGCTAAATAAATAAAATGGATAGGACGTTTTCGAAATTAACGGTTGAAATACCCGCGGGTCCGGAGAACTCATCTCACACATATCCTATCTTTACCGGACAGGATATATTAAGCACAATCGGCCCGGTTGCATCGGAATATCACATACCGGAGCACGTCATTATTATTACCGACGCGACAGTTGAGAAACTATATGCCTCGCACGTGCAGGCAGCATTATTGAACTACGGCTTCCGTCCGGATATTATAACAATACCGTCGGGTGAAGCAAATAAAACACCGGAAACGGTCAGGTTTGTTTATGATAAAATGCATCAATTGGGCTGCGGACGGGATACGGCTCTTGTAGCCGTGGGTGGCGGTATCGTCGGTGATCTTGCGGGATATGTTGCAGCAACATATCGCCGGGGTATACCCTTCATACAGGTGCCTACGACACTCCTCGCGCAGGTCGATAGCTCGGTAGGCGGCAAAGTCGGCGTGAATCTCCCTTACGGTAAGAATCTTATCGGTGCTTTTTATCAACCACGCTTCGTCTTTATCGATACGAAAACATTGACGACCTTGCCCGCCCGTGAATTGAAAAGCGGTCTGGCGGAAGTGGTCAAATACGGTGCGATACTTGATCGGGAATTATTGTCACTGCTGACGAATACAATCGATGATCTTCTCAAACCGGATGTTTCGCGATTTCCCGAAATCATTGAACGTTGTTGTGCATTAAAATCGTCGGTGGTGGAAAAAGATGAACGCGAGTCCGGTTATCGTGAGATACTAAATTTCGGCCACACTATCGGCCACGCTATCGAAGCATGCACGAATTACTCTCTGTTGACACACGGTGAAGCTATTACGTACGGTATGATGGTCGAAACCCATTTGTCCGTGAATCATTGCGGCTTACCCGCCGATGATGCCCGTGCAGTATGCTCTTTACTGTTACGGCTTTCACCTCCCCCGCTTCCGGAACCGGTGGATGTCGATCAACTATACCAAACAATGTACAGCGATAAAAAGGTGCGAGCGGGAGTGCTCAGGTTTTCGCTCATTAATAAGGTCGGTGATGCCACGTTCGGCGAAACACCCGATGAGCATTATGTTAAACAATCGATGCGAAAGGTGTTCACAACCGGTGAGGACGAATGCGTTTATTGATGTATACAATTCTGTTGTTTTTATTGATCATATCCGGTACATATGCCAATGAACCGAAAGAGGAGTTTCGTGCTGTTTGGTTGACAACGTTTGCCGGACTTGACTGGCCGGGCTCATTCGATCCGGTGGAGCAAAAACGAAGTCTGCTCGGGATACTTGATCATCTCAGAGATGCAAAATTTAACGCGATTTTTTTTCAGGCACGTTCACGCGGCGATGCATTTTACCGGTCTTCGTTCGAACCGTGGGCGCGAGAGCTCACGGGCAAAACCGGGGAAGACCCTGGATGGGATCCGCTCGCATTTCTTATCGAAGAAG
>SLQE01000332.1 GCA_007131635.1 Bacteroidota bacterium
AGACGTATTCCGGTGACAAATCCGGAAGCAGGTTCAAGTCCTGCATTGTGGATGTCGACTCTCACGGCAAGGTCGTCGTTTGTCGTTGGCAGAGGCGGAAAGGTATGTACACCGGTAATGCCTAGATCATGGATTTTCTGGACGACCGCGTCGATATGAAGGTTGTCGATCCGGAGTGTCCCCGTCGCTCCTTCCGCGGCGGAAACGATTCGCAGCATGAATCTGACGTTGGTCTCGTTGAGGAGTGAAGCCGGCAGTTCGAATGTTACCGGTGCAAAGGAGTTCGGTTCCCGCAATTCAGTTGTACCGATTGTGAGCGTATCGGTTGCATTGATTATTGTTGCAATTTCTATGGCAGCAACGAAGGTGCCACTTCTTCGTTCCGAGAAGGAAAAGGCAACGGGTCGGTATCCGGTGAAGTCAAATTCCGGAGTTGTTACGTACTGCTCGATAGTCGCGTTGCGGGTCGATAGACGGTTGCTCCCCTGAAAGTGTTCGGTACCGAAATCGCCGGCGTCGGTCCGGTTGGTACTTGTTTCCCAGCCGTCAGGCAGGGCAGGGGGAGTTATCGACTCAAAATCCTCGAAATATGGGAAGGAATTGATACCCGGGGCATCCTGTCCGGATGCGGTCAGGCGTAGGACACAAAAAATGGTTATCAAAAACAATCGGGAGAACATAGATACCTCCACAGATATTCATGGAATGTTAATGACTTTCCGGTTTTTGTGTTTCGTGTATGTTATTCTGTTATAGGGCACTACAGCCGGGAACGGCTGTAGTGTGAATAAACGGACACGAAACTATTGGATAGATTTCTCTACCCAGACAGTAACCAGATGTAGTATGGTCTCAACCGATTTTTCGAGTCCCTTTACTGATAACCATTCCTGTCTGCTGTGGAAGTTTTCGCCGCCTGTGAATAAATTCGGTGTCGGTAAGCCTCGTTCTGTTAATCGCGCGCCGTCGGTTCCGCCCCTGATTGGTTTCAGGTTTGGTTCTAAGCCGGTGCGGCGTATTGCTTCTTTTGCATATTCGGTAACATGCGGGTCGTCGTCAAGCCAGTAGCGCATGTTGCGGTAGGATTCCCGGATTTCGAGTTCGATTTCGGCGCCGGGATATTTTAAACGTAATTCGTCGACGATAGAACGTACAAAATTTTCTTTCTTTTCCATGCCGTCGGTTTCAAAATCGCGTAATAACATCCGGACTTCGGATTGATACGTTGTCCCCGATAATAAGTTCGGATGCATGTAACCTTCACGACCTTCGGTCTGTTCCGGTGAAATATCGGGTGGGAGGCGATCGATGAAGTCGGCGATAATTCGGATGGAATTGATCATAATATTTTTAGCGTAGCCGGGATGGATATCGCGTCCCGTTACTCTGACAATCGCGGTCTTTGCGTTGAAGGTTTCGTTACTGATCTCACCCATCGTGCTGCCGTCGATGGTATACGCAGCATCCGCGCCAAAGCGCTCTATATCGAAATAGCCTATGCCGGTTCCGATCTCCTCGTCAATGGTAAAAGACACACGAATATCACCGTGTGTATACTGATCGGGATTGCGTACGAGCGTTTGCAGTGCGGTCATTATCGCTGCGATGCCCGCTTTATCATCCGCTCCCAATAATGTGGTACCGTCCGAAGTTATAATATCCGATCCGATAGCGAGCTCGAGCGCTGGGTTTTCCTCTACGCGGATCACCTGTGTCTCATCTCCCGGGAGAACAATGTTGCCGCCCTGATAATTACGGTGGATAACCGGATTTACATTGGCACCGCTGACTTCGGGTGATGTGTCCATGTGAGCCAGCAATCCGATAACGGGTACTTTATTTCGCGCGGGATGGTCTTCGGGAAGATTCGAAGGCAGTGTGGCCATAACGATGCCGAATTCATCGATTTCTATATCCTGCAATCCGAGTTCCCTTAATTCTTCCGCAAGCATCTTTCCGAGTTTAAGCTGCCCTTCGGTGCTCGGGACAGATTCCGAATCCGGGTCTGATTGGGTATCGACTTGTACGTAGCGGATGAATCGTTCGACTGCGGTTTCGTTGGGGAGTTGGATCGAAGCGGACGAATTGACCATAAATATGTGTAGAATTAATATGAATAGGAAATAACTAAATTTATACATCTCATTCCTCGTCGTTTTCAGATTATAGAAATTCAATATGGTTTTTCATTTCATCTATCGATAATAGTTGATAGATCATCATGAGTCCAAAAGTTGTGTTAACTTTGATGTGTACTTTTTCTGTACTTCGTTTACATAAATTGCATCTTCATTGATTTCCCGATCGATTTGGTCGCGGTAATCAAAATAATATGCGAGTGCGTCGTGAATTTCGGAAAGCTGCAGGTCATACGATGAAGCAATTTCATCCGGCGATAATCCCATACGCTCATGCCAAATTACAATATCGTGAACGGTAATTCGGCGTCCCTTTATACGAGGTTTACCGGCTTTAATATGAAGATCTATTTCTATGTGTCTGTGCATGTAATATTTTGATTATGAAGTTATTCCAAGGGCTACTACATAATATTTTAATGTACAAAATTTTCTGCAAAATTGTCAATTTTCGGGAAAACACATTTTTTATCAAGTGTTATTTTCAATGTTTGCAGGTATTTACTCCGGTCGATACTTACCGCTCCAAACTGTTTCATGACCGATGTCATCATTTGTATATCGAGTAGTGTAAATTTCGCAGTTGTGATATTCTTTAGAAGTGCTGCAAGTGCAACTTTTGATGCGTTTGCTGTATGATGGAACATCGACTCACCGAAAAATGCACCGCCGAGGTGTACACCGTATAACCCGCCGATGAGTTTCTCCTCATCCCACACTTCGACCGAGTGTGCATGCCCTTCCCGGTGTAAATGTATATAACTTCGTATAATGGTGTTCGATATCCAGGTATTGAAGCGCTGTGAACAGCCCGAAATGACCGCCGGGAAATCGCGATCCGTGGTTATCCTCCAGGATGATTTTTTCATGAACAGCTCGAGTGAGCGGGGGATTTTCCACGCATCAAGCGGTATGACTGCCGCTGGATCCGAGTAATACCATTGCACCGATTCCGAGCCGGGATCGGACATCGGGAAGTACCCGCCGGCATAGGCGCTTAGTAATAAATCGACGGGGATGATATCGACCGATTTCGCTTTGTGTGTCATGGTTGAAAAATATTGAATTTGGGGGAAAGAAGAAAGTCTTCTCATACATAACCATGTATCAAGAACTTTGTACTTTTGTATTATAGTAGCTATATTTTGTATATACATATAATATTCTCGATTTCTACACACCGACTGCAACTCGCAAATGCAATGAATAGTTAAAGGAGCTATAACCATGTTACAAAAATCTATTCTCATTATTTTGACAATATTTCTGTCCATGCCGCTGTTTTCACAGGGAGTGTCGGATGGTATAAAGATGCTGCAGGACGACATCGACGAAAAATTCCTCAACCTGCGTCACCGGCTCGATCAGCTCGAGAAAAAGACCGACGATGTGCTCTGGTATCATCGTGTGGGTGATGTGGCGTATATCGATAAGATATTTATGACCGGTCCGCCGCTGCGGGGTGCGGAAAAGGCGACGAGGTTGATCGACCAGAATCCGGTAAAATTATGGACGTACGTTTTCATCCCGAAAGATATCGATCCGGATCAACAGTATCCGCTGCTGGTGTTTCCGCGGGGAGGAGTTCACGCAAACTTCAGTACGTATTACACGCATATTATACGTGAGATGATGGCACAGCAGTATATCGTCGTTGCGATTGATTATCGCGGCAGCACCGGCTACGGGCGGTTGACGTACGAGCGTATCGACTATGGGGGACTCGAAGTGCAGGATGTGTACGAAAGCCGGAAATATATGATCGATAATTACAGTATCGTCGATCCGAAACGTGTCGGTATTATCGGATGGAGCCACGGCGGTTTAATAACACTTATGAACATCT
>SLQE01000424.1 GCA_007131635.1 Bacteroidota bacterium
GATCGAACTATTGCGGAGAACTTCTCATTGAGTCAGAACTATCCGAATCCGTTCAACCCGTCGACAACGATACAGTTCTCGCTGCCGACACAGACCTCCGTGCGTCTTGACATTTATAATATGTTAGGTCAGCGCGTGAAGACCCTTGTTGCCGATGAGATGTTACAGGCGGGTAACTACGATGTCATATGGAACGGCACGAACGATCAGAACATAATCGTTCCGAGCGGTATGTATATTTACCGCATTACAGCCGGTGAATTTACCGCTTCGAAACGTATGATGTTCCTGAAATAAAGACTACATATTGACAGGCTCCGGATGCAAGATCCTTTCATCCGGGCCTGTCATAGTTTTATCATTCAAAGAGGTGAAGTATGACGGCAGGAGAAAAATACAGCATGAGATTGCTTGTTTTGTTCTCTCTTATAAGCTTATTCCTGACAACTGCAGTGTATCCTCAGACACCCGGAAGACTTACGGGAAGAATCGTTGATACGAATAACGAACCGCTTATCGGCGCCAATGTATTACTGATGGGTACAATGATGGGTGCCGCGGCCGATGCCAATGGCAATTATTTTATATTGAACATACCTCCCGGTACATACAACGTACGGGTAAGCAGCATCGGGTACCAGACCGTGACGACACAGGATGTCCTTATATCGGCAAATCAAACAACGACGTTAAACGTTACACTGGCCGATGAAACCATCGAGATTGACGAGATCACCGTAGTCGCTGAGAGACCGCTTGTCGATACCCGGCAAACAAGTTCAGTTGCAATTCTCGGGCGTGATGATATTACACGGTTACCTGTCCAGGAACTTAACGAAATTGTCAATTTACAGGCGGGTGTTATTGACGGTCATTTTCGCGGTGGTCGAATCGGTGAAGTGCAATATCAGGTCGACGGTGTCACGATAAATAATCCATACGATAATTCCGCAAGTATGAGGCTTGACCGGTCAATATTGGAAGAGGTACAGGTCGTGAGCGGTACATTCGATGCGGAATTCGGACATGCTATGAGCGGTGTGGTCAATGCGGTTCTTCGTACCGGTTCGGAATCGAGACTCGATTATGGATTCGAATCCTATTTCGGCGAGTTCATCAGTCCCGGAGATACGGATCTCTTTCCGCACATCGATAACGTGAGACCGGGTACTATTCAAAACCATCAATTCAATATAAGCGGACCGTTGCCGCTTCCGAGGACGACATTCCTTTTTAATCTCCGTTATTATCAGAACCGGAATTATTTTTACGGAGAAAGACGTTTTGTCCCGACCGATAGTTCGGATTTTGAGCGGGGTATTTTCACCGGTACGGGAGAGGGCAGTATAGTGCCGATGGCACCGTTTGAAGAATGGTCGCTCATGGGAAAGATAACAAATCGGGCGATACGAAATATGCAGATCAGTTATCAGGCAATCACCAATATGGTTGAACAAAAATTTTATAATCATGCATTTCGTTTGAATCCCGACGGTATGCGAACGCAAAACAGATTTTCAATTGTCCACGGGGTTGATTTTACACACACGCTTTCAAATCGTGTCTATTATAATTTTTCACTCAGACAAAATTATTTTGACTATGCCGATTATGTTTTTGAGGATGTGTACGATCCTCGCTATCTGGAGGCAGGTCCGCCGAAGGGGGACAGAAATTACGAACTCGGTGCGTTTGTACAGGGTGTCGATCTCGGCAGATTCATGCAGCAAACCGACAGTTATATCGCAAAAGCCGCGTTAACAGCTCAGTTGACAAATCAGCATTTGATTAAACTTGGCGGGGAATTTCAAACATCATTTATTAAATTCGGTCAACCCGGTGTCCTGGTTACGACGACAATCGATGGTGTCGAAACGCTTATCCCCCGGGTGGATCATCCCGATTTTCCGGGTGTACAAGTATTTTATCCGTATTCAATCGCCGCGTATGCGCAGGATCGTATCGAGTGGCTCGATTTGCTGATTCGGGTGGGGCTGCGATTTGAATTTTTCGATGCCAACGCAACCGTCCCGAGCGATCTGCAAAATCCTGCAAATTCGATCGAAGGCGCACCGCAATCTTATCCCCGGTCTACAACAACAAAAGCTACCTGGGCACCCCGGGTCGGTGTATCGTATCCCGTTACCGATCGCGCGTCGATTTTCTTTTCATACGGACATTTTTATCAGATGCCCGGATTAGGGAATATGTATTCAAATTCGGACTATTCCGTTCTCGAAGAACTTCAGGCCGGCGGTATTACGTATGGGGTACTCGGTAATCCGGATCTGAAACCGGAATTTACATCACAATATGAGTTTGGATTTAAATCCGAGTTAACGCCGTTTCTCGGGCTCGATGTAAGTCTCTTTTATAAAGATATACGCGATTTGCTCGGAGTCGAGTTCGTGTCAACATATGCAGCGGCGGAATATGCGCGTTTAACAAACGTTGATTTCGGTAATGTAACAGGTGCAACAATTTCGTTTGTCTATCGCGGTTTTGATTTTGTGAACGCAACCCTCGATTATACGTTCCAGATGGCCGAAGGTAACTCGAGCGATCCGAGAGAGACCGCAACACGTGCGGCTGCGGGTGAGGATCCGCGGCCGAGACTGGTCCCGCTAAATTGGGATCAACGTCATACTCTCAATGCAACGATATCACTGTACAAGCCGAATAATTATTCGATAACTTCAATCGTGCAGTTTGGTAACGGTATGCCGTACACACCTACGGTCGGTTCGGGCTTTGGTGCTCAACTCGAGAGCAATTCCGCCAGGAAACCGACGTTTGTGCTGGTTGATCTCCGGGCAGAAAAACATCTTTCGATTGCCGGAATAGATTTCAATGTGTTTGCTCGTATTTTTAACCTGTTTAATGAGCGGACGGTCAACGGCTTCATTTTTGCGGATACCGGCAGCCCGTTTTATTCTTTGAATCCCGTTGGCAATGCTGCGCTCCTTACCGATCCGTCACGCTTTCATCAACCCCGGCGGGTTGAGATCGGTATTTCGTTTAACAATTTTATCCGGATATAATAATGTTTGATCGAGAGGAATGAGTGATGAATGTAATGAAAATTATTTTATCGGCTTTGCTGGTACTTCTGTACATGTACGACCCGGCATCTGCGCAGGATTACGAACCGGTTGTTCCGCCGGAGAAACGGGGACGGGTGGACGCAGAGCGAATGGGGATCCATGATGCCAATAATATCCGAACGATGTTTTATAATTATGGTATGGTGGGCGATTATCCCCCCGAACCCTGGAGCGTAGATCTGACAACGTTCCATTCGGTAGAGGTTCCCAAGGGGACCGGTATGAATTACAGCAACGGAATAACGCCGTTCATCCTGGCAAAAATAACACAGCAAACAGGTCGTATTGCATATATTATGGAGACCGGTTATCGTGAACGTCAGGGGATAAGTCCATACCGAAATCGTATTATGCGGTTTGAGCCGCGGCCGGGTTATTTTCAACCCGACCCTTCGATTAATACCGGGCGCTTTCCGGCAATGAGCCATGATCCGAGAACCTGGCCCGATATATGGCCCGATAAAATGAATGATATGGATGATCCGGGTTGGTCCGGCTGGTGGAATGGGTACTTCGGAAAACGCGCTGCCGCCGATCAGGAATCGTATACGATCATGGATGATGACTTTTATGATGCATGGGATTATTTTCCCGACTATCGCGATGAAACCCGCCGGGGATTAGGTCTAAGAATTGCCGTGCGTGGATTTCAGTGGGCGAATCCTCAGGCAGGAAATGTCATCTTCTGGCATTATGACGTTACCAATGAGGGCACTACCAATTATAATGATAACATCGTTTTCGGAATGTACATGGATTCCGGCGTCGGCGGCTCGATGCTGAACTGCAAGGGTGTCTACGGTGCCGACAATAATAACTCCTATTTTCAGCGCGAACCGGGATTAAATTTAGTGTATGCCTGGGATAACGA
>SLQE01000002.1 GCA_007131635.1 Bacteroidota bacterium
CCAAATACAGCATCCTCTGAATACGCCTGTTACCTACATTAAGCGTGTAGGACCCCGCCGGGCGGATGTGTTTGCATCGATGGGTATACATACCGTCCGCGATCTCCTTCATATGTACCCGAGAAAATATCTCGACCGCAGTTCAATCGTCAAAATTCGTGATCTCTGGCAATATGTAGATAGCGGTATGGAAGTTACCATCGTGGCGATTGTCCGGGGTAAAGATATTGTACGGAGTTATAAAAAGCGCGATCGGTTTATTTTGGTGGTCGGAGATGAACAGTCATTTCTGGATTGTATCTGGTTCCAGCGTGTAAGAACGATGGAACGGATTTTCAGAAAAGGGGAACGGCTTGCTATCTCCGGACAGGTGACGGATTATAACGGAACACTTCAAATGGTACATCCCTCCTTCGACCGCCTCTCGCTTCAAAAAGACGATGAAGACGAGCACAACTGGGAGGAGATGTTTAATACGGGACGCATCTTACCTATCTATACCGAAACCGCGGATATGAAAGAGACCGGATTGGAAGGAAGTGTCCTCCGTTCCGTTATGATGCATGCCTTCGATAAATTCGGCAGGCATATCGAAGAACACTTACCGCAGGAGATGATCCGGCATCGAAGTCTCATGGAATACCCGGCAGCGATACAAGCCATTCACTTCCCGCGCTCCCGTGACGATATCCGGGACTCGCGGGAGAGATTGAAATACGATGAACTGTTTTTTCTGCAAATGTTGCTGGGATACCGGCGGCGCGGTGCACAGCAGGTGCCGGGCATCTCTTTTAACGTGAAGAGTGATTTGGCAAGAACACTCGTAGACCGGCTTCCGTTTACATTAACAGCCGCGCAGAAACGTGTCATCAAAGAAATAGCCGCCGATATGGAAAGCGGAAAACCGATGCACCGGTTATTGCAGGGTGATGTCGGAAGCGGTAAAACGATAGTTTCCGTACTATCGATGCTTATAGCAATCGACAACGGTTTCCAGGCGGCCTTGATGGTGCCGACCGAAGTGCTTGCCGTGCAGCATTATACAACTATACGCCGGATGCTGGAACCGATCGGCATGCAACCGGTATTGATGATGGGAAGTCAAAAGAAAGCCGAGCGTAAACCCGTCGAAGAGGCTATCGTCGATGGCAGTGCAACATTCGTTATCGGAACACACGCGCTTTTTCAGGAAAGCGTTTCGTTTCACAAACTCGGTATTATCGTAATCGACGAACAACATCGTTTCGGGGTGATGCAGCGCCTGAGACTTTACGCAAAAGCAAAAACACCCGACACCGGCGGACGGGCACCCGATCTGTTGGTATTAACCGCGACACCCATTCCCAGGACATTGTCTTTGACATTATACGGGGATCTTGATACCTCTATTCTCGACGAACGTCCTCCCGGCCGTAAATCCATCAAGACTGCAGTGCGGTCGAAACATGAGCGGGATAAGGTGTATGTCTTTGCCCGGGACGAAATGAAAAAAGGAAGACAGGTCTATGTGGTATATCCGCTCATCGAGAAATCCGAAAAAATCGATTTAAAAGCCGCAAAACAGGGTTTTGAGGAATTACAGAAGGGGATTTTCAGGGATTACTCCGTCGCTTTACTGCACGGAAAAATCCCCCGCGAGGAGAACGAAGAAATTATGACCCGGTTCAGGGAGGGCAGGATCGATGTCCTCGTTGCCACGACCGTCATTGAAGTCGGCGTGGATGTGCCGAATGCAACTATTATGATCATCGAACATGCCGAGCGTTTCGGACTCTCGCAACTTCACCAGCTTCGCGGACGCGTCGGCCGCGGCACAGATCAATCATACTGTATTTTAATTAATTACCTCAACCCGTACAACAAAGCCGCTGCATTTACACGCGGATCATTCAGCGATCGTTCAATCCTAAAAGAAGAGGAATCGCAGAAGGGTATAGTCCGGCTTGAAACGATCGCGTCGACAGAGGACGGTTTTAAAATAGCGGAAGTCGACTTAAAACTTCGCGGACCCGGAGAATTTTTCGGTGTGAAACAGAGCGGCTTTCCCGAACTGAAGCTTGCTTCGCTTATCGATGACCGTAAGCTTCTGGACTCCGCCCGTAGCGATGCGTTTACAATCGTTGCAAATGATCCGCATCTGCGTGATGACTCTCATGAGTCTCTGAGAAAATATTTTGAACAGTATATGAAACCTCTGCTCGATCTTACACGCGCAGGGTAATCCGAATCATAACACATCTTCTTACACCGAAACATCCGATGCATACTACGTTGATCGCTGATGTCGAAAATATTTTGTGAGTGATCATAAAAATTCTCTTCGACCGACCTTCCATCTGTAACAAACACCGAAATATTTTTTTAAAAAATATTTTGAATTAATACTCATAGCTCTTGACAAATGTTTATATTTGTTTATATTTACATCCAATTAAATTATTTTTTTATCAGAAGTGACATGCGAATAGCTTTAACATATAACGTAAAGAAAGAAGAGCAGGTATCAATAGATACACATGGTAGTATCGATCGTCCGGCTACGACATCGGGCCCTGCCGCCGTGGCATCTTCATTGAAAAGGCATGATGATACATACGCAGAGTGGGATAGCTGGGAAACAATTACTGCTTTACAGCAAGCAATCGGATTACGGCATGATGTCATGATGGTTGAAGCAAACGAAGATGCATACGAAATGCTGAGATCGATGCGACCTGATTTTGTTTTTAATATCGCGGAAGGGTATAAGGGTGTATCGCGTGAAGCTCAGATACCGGCGATGTGCGAATTACTTCAACTGCCGTATCTCGGCTCCGATCCGTTAACCCTGTCACTCTGTCTGGACAAAGCACGAACAAAAGAAGTGCTTACCTACCATAAAATCCCGAACGCATCTTTTTTTATATGTGATGATAGTTCATCGTTGAACGGGCATGCACTATCGTATCCGAAGATGGTGAAGCCGCTTCATGAAGGATCGAGCAAAGGTATTTACAATACATCGATGGTTCACTCATATACGGAATTGAAAGATGAAGTCGAACGCATTACCGTTCGATACGGACAACCCGCTCTCGTCGAATCGTTCCTCCCGGGCAGAGAGTTTACCGTCGCAATCATGGGAAACGGCAGTACAACACGGGCATTACCGATCGTGGAGATTAATTACGATTCGCTGCCGGAAGGAGTGAATCCGATATACTCCTTTGAAGCAAAGTGGGTTTGGGATACGCCCGATCAGCCTCTTGAGATCTTTACGTGTCCCGCGAAAGTTGATCCGGCATTGCAGCGCGCCGTTGAAACGATATGCGTCGATACCTATCGTATCCTTCGTTGCCGGGACTGGTCGCGCATCGATGTGCGGCTCGATGAGCATAATACTCCGCATATAATAGAGGTAAATCCTCTGCCGGGAATACTCCCCAACGAAGACGATAATTCCTGCTTTCCCAAAGCTGCCCGGGCCGCAGGAATGAGCTACCAGGAATTAATTCTGACGGTTATCGATATCTCAAAAGAACGGTGGGGAATACTATGAAATCCATGGTAGCAAACGATATAGGGGGTATGATGTTAGAAGAAATAAATCAAGTATTTGTTCTTCATGAATCGCCGGCCGCTTATGAATGAAAAATTGCGGGCTCTCGTACTATTTAATGACCCGGATTATCCACGCGGTAATTCTCAAACGGTCGTTACCGCGACCGGGGCGGTTCAAATAGCTTCAACAGGTGGCGGCTCTACCGCGGCACATCTCGTCGATGCGTCATTCGAAGGGTTAGAGACCGAAGTCGAAGCTATTTGTGAATCTCTGGAGAATGAGGGTATATCGACCTGGTCGTTGAATTTGAAAAACGACGTTGATCTACTCGTTGCCACGCTGCAAAGGCGGGATATGGATGTCATCCTCAATCTCGTTGAATCGTTTCACAACGAATCGGAACCGGAAATGCATGTTGCAGGATTGTACGAGCTTTATAAAATCCCGTATACCGGTGCTTCACCGAAAGCACTCGGCAATTGTCTCGATAAAATTCTGACTAAACAATTACTGAAGAGTTACGGTATCCGGATACCCCGCTACCGGGTTATACGTACATTGCCGCTGCAAACTCCGATCGGTATCCCGTATCCGCTCATAGTGAAACCGGTGCACGAAGACGCGAGTGCGGGGATCGAGAATGATTCCGTCGTTCAAAACCGAAAACAATTGCTCGAACGTATCGAATATATACATCGATGGTTTAAACAGGGCGCGCTGGTGGAAGAATATATACGCGGGAGAGAATTCAATGTCTCGGTCGTGGGCAATAATCCCATGCTGACTATGCCGGTATCCGAAATTGATTTCTCGACTATGCCGGATACCCTTCATAGGATAGTAAGCTATCAGGCAAAATGGATACCTGAGCACGCCGCGTATAAACACACTGTCCCGGTCTGTCCGGCAAATATTTCAGAACAACTTTCGCATGAGCTCAGCCGTATCGCCATTACTTGTGCGCGAGTCATGCAAACGCGGGATTACGCGCGGGTAGATATGAGGGTAACGGACGATAATAAAGTATTTGTACTTGAAGTGAACCCGAATCCCGATATCTCACGTGATGCAGGTTTTATGCGGGCTACCTCCGTCTACGGATGGCATCACGGAGAAACATTAAAACGATTAATGCACTATGCATATGACAGAAGATGAAAGTATCGATACGCCCATTACAGGAAAAAGATAAAGATGCTATCCGTATCATCCTGCAGGAGACACACATGTTCCGGGATGATGAGATAGACGTTGCTATAAGTGTGATTGACGAATCCCTTGACGGACACGAAGAAAGCGGTTACTGGTCGTATGTCGCGATCAATCCGGATGACCGGGTCGTTGGTTTCTCAATCATAGGTCCGAATCCAATAACGATCGGTACATACGATCTCTACTGGATTGCAGTAGATCAATCTCAACAGGGAAAAGGGGTCGGAAGAGAGTTGCTTATGTATGCGGAGAAATTAGTGACCGGAAAAAAGGGGAGGTTGATTATCGCTGAGACCTCGTCCCGACCGATTTATCTGCGGACAAGAAATTTTTACAAACAACAAGGGTACTCCGAGCTCGCACAGATACGCGACTATTACAACGTCGGAGATGACCTTATCATATTCGGAAAATACCTTAAGGAGGTATAATGGAACTGTGGCAAGAGCTACTGCGTAAAAGCATAGACAGTGCGAAGGACATTGTGGACAGATTCGGCTTCGATCCAAAAGTAGCCGAACGGCTCAATACTCTGTTTCACATTCGTATTAACCCGTATTACCTGAGCTTGATTCGTTATCCCGGTGATCCGATCTGGCTTCAGTGTATTCCGGACGAGAAGGAGCTTGAGGAAAATAACTTTCCGGAAGATCCGCTTAATGAAGATGCAGACAGTCCCGTCCCGAGTATAACGCACCGTTACCCGGATCGCGTCTTGTTTCTGACGACAAGTCAGTGTTCTATGTATTGTCGTTTCTGTACGAGGAAAAGGAAGGTCGGGGATTCCGATAAAATCAGTATGAAGTTCATACAGAACGGTCTCGATTATATCAGGTCGCATACGGAAATCCGTGATGTCATCCTGTCGGGAGGAGACCCGCTCATGCTGACCGATTATATGCTCGAGAAAATCCTCAAAGGGTTGCGCGAAATCCCGCATATTGAGATCATTCGTCTCGGAACAAAAATGCCGTGCGTCCTGCCGCAACGCATCACCCCGAAACTGATCGATATGCTGAAAAAATATCATCCGATTTACATAAATACACACTTCAATCATCCCTGGGAATGTACTCCCGAAGCTAAAAAGGCGTGCGCAATGCTTGCGGATGCCGGCTGTCCTGTCGGGAATCAGACGGTGCTCATGAAAGGCGTGAACGATGATCCGGATGTGATGCTCGAACTTATGCGCACCCTGCTCGCCATGCGTGTGCGTCCATACTATATTTATCAGGCCGATATTACCAAAAGCGCGAATCATTTCCGCACACCGGTGAGCAAGGGACTTGAGATTATGGACAAATTGCGGGGACACACCTCGGGACTTGCAGTTCCCTATTACGTCATCGATGCTCCGGGCGGCGGCGGTAAAATCCCGCTCCTGCCGCAGTATGTTCTCGGCAGAAACGGAAATGATATTATCCTGCGGAATTACAAATACGATATCTTCACCTATCCGGATGTAGAGGAAGAAAACCGGGGCGATGCGAAAATCGAAAAACAATTCATGCGGAAACCGCGCCGTACCCGGAAGGCAAAACGACCTGCCCGAAAAACAACAACGGTACAGGAGACAGATACATAGCGTTTAGACGCCTGTGAAAATACTCCATTCTGCCGACATACATCTCAGAAGGACGGATGACGAACGCTGGGAAGCGCTGCAAGTACTGCTGTCTGTCGCGCGTGAACAAAAAGCAGATGTTTTTGTTATCAGCGGCGATCTCTTTCATAAAGATCGCGATGCCGAAATGTTGCGGCCGAAGATACGCGAACTTTTTTCGAAAAATGAATTCCCGATTCTGATACTTCCCGGGAACCACGACGCCCGACTCATAAGCGATATGTACTTCGGAAGGAATGTCGTGCTCCTCACTGATCTTTTTCAACCCTGCATTATCGGCAATGTGGCATTTTACGGTTTCGCTTTCGAACCAATGGATGAACATCGCGTGCTTGACCGGTTACAGCAACTGAGCCGGCATCTCCTCCCCGATCATACCAATATTTTACTTTTCCACGGTGAATTGCTGGATGTGATGTTCAAACGATCGGATGTCGGTGATGATGATGAGTCGGGATATATGCCCGTTCGCTTATCGTTCTTCAGAGAGATCGACATCGATTACGTGCTTGCCGGTCATTTCCACACACGGTTCGATATACGGCCGCTGCCGGACGAGGGATACTTCGTCTACCCCGGATCACCGGTATCGATAACGAGGCGTGAAACCGGGCGAAGGAAAGTAAATATTTTCGAAGTCGGAAGCCCTCCCGAAGAGTACCTGCTTGACACACCTCATTATGAAGTAGTGTATGTGACCCTTGATCCGTTTGATAAGACAGACCCTTTGACGATTATAAAAGAACGACTAAACCCGGTTCATCCGAACGCGAAGGTGTTGTTGACAGTGGATGGATATTTTAATAAAGATACTATCGGTCGAAACGAAAAATCACTTGCGGATGGAATATCGACTATTGCCTACCCGCAGTGCATTGAAATACGGAACGAGTTCCGTGACATTCAGCAGGTGCTTGATGACGAACTGTTCACGGTATTTCTCGGCAAACTCGAAGCCCGAAATGATTTTGGGATCAGACAAAACCATATCAAAGAATTGGTCATTCGCGCAATGATTGAGGCCAAAAAATGAAAGTAAGCGAATACTCAATATTACGATATGGACCCCTGCAGGATACCGGCCGGGTTATGCTGTCCGATTTTAATCTTATTTTCGGAGATAATGAGTATGGAAAAACCCTCACCATCGATGCACTCGTAAAATTACTGCTTGGGAAAGCCTCCAGAGAACGTGATTTTAACGCAATTCAACGTGTCGACGAAAACCCGGAAGGGTATATCGTCATTCAGAATGGTGATGATCAAATCTATAAACTCCCCGAACAGGGAACTCTTCCCGCACTCTTTGATATTTCCCCTGCCGATTGCGGTAACATATTTATCATTCGCAACAGTAATCCGGTTATCGGCAATGAACACGAATATTATACAGGTGTTACCGATAGATTGACGGGGTTACAATCGCGATACATAGATAAAGTTATCGAATCATTGAGATCGTTGGGAAAACTCACACCGACCGGTATGTTCGTGAACACGGGAAACGAACGCTTAAAGTCAAGAATGGACGAGGCAATTTCTCTTGCCGAAGAGGTAGAGCAATTTCGCGATACGTGTGAATCGGAAAAGGCCGATAAGCTTGAACAATCCATCGTAGATATCAAAAACCGGATAAAATTGCTCTCTACAAAAATCGATCTGTTGAATGAAGCGCGGATGCGTGAGAAATATGAAAAAGGTGTCCGGTCCCTTGAAAAAATAGTACAGGCACGAACTGCGATCGCGGAGATGAATACTATAAGCGACGAACACCTGCAAACATGGCATGATCACGCAAGGGATATTACCCGAATGGAGACAGAGCGCAAAATTGCGGCTAAGAATCTTGCGGAAAGCAGAAATGATCTCGATGGAGCAAAGCAGGTTTTACGGGAACAGGAAACGGAGTGGAAGCGTTTCGATCACCGGAAACGGGAACTGGATGAAACCATTCGTCCCCTTATCAAACAGTACGAACAGCGTGTGACAACTGTCCCGTCCCTTGAAACGCGGAAATCATTCTTTGGTATCGCTGCTCTGATTGCCGTTATATTATCCGGAATATCGATGATTGGAATTATCCTCGCTTCCGGCACGTTCTTTTCCATAACAGCACCGCTCCTGTTTGTTTTGCTCGTACTATCGGGAGGCATGTACTACGTCTCCGTTCGCGCGCTCTCTGATATATCCGCGGATTTTAAAAAGTTGCTCAATGCAGTCTCCCGGTATGGCTGGGATGCCGAAACCTTATCCGGCATACTCAAAAATACCGAAGTATTTGAAGATGAATACCGGCGGAGCTTCGACCGGTTGCATGAATCCAGGCACCGTTTGCAGAATCTCCGGGAACGAACCGATAACCTCTCGGAAAATAGCATCCCGGAAATAGACCGTACCATTCGTACTATGCAGGAAGAGATCGATGCTATCCGGAGCTTGTCGGGAACGAAGACAATAGATGATTACCGTCTGAAGTGCACGGAAAAATCAGAGCTGAATAAAGTCCTACAAACACAATCGGTATTGCTGAAAAGAGATTTTGGTTATCAGGAGGGTGGTCTGGATGAAAAAATATCCTTCTGGCAGCGGCAGATAAGTGAGTTCGAGCGATACAAGGATAAGGCAACCGGGACCGGTTACGATGAAAAGGCGCTGACCGGATTTAAAGACGAACACAAAATATTAAGTGCGGAACTTGACGACCTGCATACACGTTGGAGCGCCATTGCGTATAGATTGAGCGACATTGAAAAGAGAACCAATCAGATCCTTCAAACCGATGATGATTATATCTTTTGCAAAACGTTACCGGATCTGACCGTTATTCTGCAATTGCTCGATGAGTTTATTACGGGGCACGAAAATACCAGGGATGATGTTCTTATTGCCATAGATATATTTACTTCTTTATTCAATGAAGAGCAGGAGAAAGTCGGTGCGTTATTCGGAATTGATAAACCCGTCTCAAAATATTTTTCTGTTTTTACGGACGGCCGCTATAACGGCGTTACCTACGATCAAATGAACGCAACGATCGAAGTCACGCAGAGAAACGGAAATTGTCTGACAGCGGATAAACTCTCGGGAGGTGCATATGATCAATTGTATTTCGCGATCAGACTCGCGCTCGGGGAAGAGTTACTCGGGGGGGGAAAAGGATTTTTTATTCTCGATGATCCGTTTATTAAGTCGGATATCCATCGCCTGAAAGAGCAGATGCAGATGCTTCGATATATGGCCGGTCAGGGTTGGCAGATTATATTTTTTTCCGCAAAAACTGAAATACTCGATGATTTAAAAAATGATATTAACGATAAAAGCGTTCTATTAATCGATTACCGGAGGATTCAATGAAATATACTAACATAATTGTCACCATTCTGTTGTTTTCAATGTTGTTTGCAGCCTGCGGCGAACGACCGCCAAAAGAACCGGGTGTCGCTGTTATTATAATCGACGGGTTGAGACCCGACGTGCTGCAGACAGCACATACACCCATGCTCGATGAGATTCAGGCAGACGGTGCGTTTACTCCGCGTGCCCGGGCGGTCATGCCGACTGCAACCCGCGTGAATTTTGTTACGTTTACGACCGGTTTCTATGCCGACCGTCACGGTGTGATAGGCGGAACGTATCGTGATCCGGAGTTTCAAGAACAGAGAACCGACCGGCCGACCTACCGGGATGCACAGGAGGATGTACCGGTACCGACGATCTTTGAAATTCTTGCCGATCACGGAAAACGTACTGCGATCTTTGCCATGAAGGGATACGAACTGGTTGGAGCGCGCGGAGCCGCGGTACAGAAGGGGGGCGCTGGTATATTCCCGGAAGAAATCTGGCAATACCGGTACAGCGAGGAAATCGACGGCTCCGAAGAAGAAGCACTGAGAAGAAAGATTCAGATGAACGACATACTGATAGATACACTCGCGTCGGTACTGGAAGATCGGCAATTGGATTTTATTATGATAAACCTGGGAGCATCCGATTATATCGGGCACGTGTACGGACCCGAAAGCGATGCATACCTGGAAGCAGTCGAGGCGACCGACAGGCAGATCTCCCGGATCGTGGGAATGTTGAAAAATCATTATCCGACCCGTGAGTGGTATTATATTATCGGCTCGGATCATGGGTTCAGTCAGACCAACAAGGAACAGGTTGCTCTACCCGTGGATAATGATATGAATAGAATCCCGGAGCTTGCACAGAGGAATATTGAGCATATGCTGTATGAACGGGGGGGAAGAGCCGCTGAATTATATCTGGCTGACCCGAACCGTGTAGCGGATGCATTTCATACTATCAGAGGGTTACCCTGGGTGAAAAGAATATATACCAATCACGCGATAGAGGAGAGAGCCGGTTCGCTCGACGACCTGAGGGTAGCATATCCCGGACGTCACGGCGATTTTTATATAATTACCGATCCGTCGTACGCTTTGAATTTTGCAAATTTCGGTCAGCATGGAAGTAATGACGACGTTGATGTTTACGTACCGTTGTATATATATGCCCCGGAAAGAGTCGGACCGGGAACGATCATCGAGGACGCGTCGAATCTCGATATTGCGCCGACTCTCGGACAATTATATCTCATCGACGATGAACGAATTAACCGGATGGAAGGCAACGGATTACTGAAATAAAAAAAATCCCGCCGTGATGTTTCACGGCGGGATCCCCCGACTATCAGCGGCGTTTCCAGATTTTCTGCGGCCTCCCCCGATAGCCGCATTTTTGTTTTCGTTGTACGCCGCTGAGAACTACCTCAAATGTTGTCTGTAAAAATCTCCGAATCGACTGATATAGATCCGATCTATCTCTTTTTCAATGAACCGGTTACCCCTGATCTGCACCCGGACCCTATCCGCTGTCCCGAGTTTTTTCAGAATATCACCCGAAATCTCAAACCCGACAATCTCGTTGTTGTCGGTGTATTGCCTGTTAACGATCCGATCAAGGATCACGACCTCACCGTCGATTTGCATTCTAATCTCACGTGCCCTTAATCTGTGCTGACCGTTATAGTGGCTCGCAAGCACGTATTGTCTATTGCCTGTTGCTCTTTCAATCATTCCGGCCGAGAGTTGTAGCCGGGGTGCTACGTAGTTGTTAACCATGTACACAGCGGAAAATCCGTGTTGGAGGTTCCTCTCATCCTTAACGAAATATTCCTGTGCGCTTGCGATACAGGTTATACCGGCCAGAAAAAGCAGTACTCCGGTATATAATTTCATCTATATTATTCTCTCTTTTTCGGTACTCCTTATTTAATTTATGATTCTGCTATAGTATTTCACAAAAACAATGCCAAAACCTGTTGATTAATAAATATTGGGTATTGTAAACAAAATTTGCAAATTAGTCTCAGGTGTCGCTCTGTATAATTATTACCTGATGTCTCCATGCGGTTATAATTACCTCGGAACTTTGTAAATCTTTCCACAACTATCGTCCGGGCTGTCGGGTTGCATTCATAGCTCCATTTCAGTAAATTACAAACAGGCAAAATGAGAATACCCGAAGATAAAATAGAAGAAGTGCGGTCTGCAAGCGACATTGTTGACGTGATCTCGGCATATGTACGGCTAAAGCGGCGCGGAAAAAGTTATGTCGGATTGTGTCCCTTCCATAAAGAGAAAACCCCCTCATTTCACGTAACCCCGGATAAACAGATGTTCTATTGCTTCGGTTGCCAGGAGGGGGGAAACGTTTTTTCATTTTTAATGAAAACCGAGAAGGTCTCATTCATAGAAGCGGTGAAGACACTGGCAAATCGTGCCGGAATCGAGCTGCCTGTCTATGATGCCCCTCAGGCGGGATCGACGCAGAACGAACAATTATTCCGTGCCAACATGATTGCGGCCCGGTTCTATCACCGGGCGCTGACCGAAACCACGGAAGGCGAGTTTGCAATGCAGTATTTACGCAATCGCGGATTTACCGGGGAAACAATAAAGACATTCGAATTAGGATATGCACCCCGCGGGTGGCAGGCGCTTATTAATCACGCAGCGGAAAAAGGTGTCGAAATTGAATACCTTGAAAAGGCCGGATTAGTGAGCAAACGTGACGACGAGAGTTATTATGACCGCTTCCGCGGACGTGTGGTGTTTCCGATACTATCAACCTCAGGCAGAATAGTGGCTTTTGCGGGCAGGCAACTTTACGAGGACGATACTCTCGCGAAATATATAAATTCTCCGGAAACCCCCATCTATCAAAAGGGTAAATTATTATACGGTTTATCGATGAACCGTGATGAAATCAGAAAGCAGACATATGCAATTCTCGTCGAGGGATATACCGATCTCATTTCAATGTATCAGTCGGGAATTCAAAATGTTGTGGCATCCAGCGGTACGGCACTCACCGAAGAGCAGATACGTTTGCTCGCGCGATACGCGCCGACCGTCGTGATCGTGTACGATGCGGATTCGGCGGGCTCGACCGCTGCACTTCGCGGCGTGGAACTGATATTAGAGAGAGGCCTCGATGTGAAAATAGCGCAACTACCCGAAGGCGAGGATCCCGACTCATTTGTACGGAATCACGGTAAAGAAGCTTTCCTCGATGCTGTTGATAAAAGTATATCGTTTATCGATTTTAAAGCATCCGAACTGCAGAAAAAGGGCTTATTCTCCTCACCCGAAAACCAAACCCGTGCGATACGATCTATTATTGAGACGCTGGCAAAAATTCCCGACGAATTGAAACGTAATTTTTATATCAAAGCAATTGCAGAACGTTACGATCTTTATGAAACAGTGCTTCATCGCGAGCTTGATTCTATAACCAGAAAAGAGCGGAGCAGGCCCAGATTTAAGGAAATGCCGGAGAAACCCGATCCAATAGATAATAACGGTGCACCGGACGAACGGATCACGCAACGTGAAAATCCGATTGACTCGTTTACGTCTGCCGAACGCGATATACTTAAACTTCTGTTGGAATCCGACAGGGAGGTGCAGGAATTTATTTATTCCCAGGTATCCCCCGATGAGATGATCCACCCGGTTGCCCGAAAATTATTCGGGGAATTACTTGAGCTGTACCGGAAATCCGGCAAGATAGAAGCTTCTCTGTTATTGAACAATGAAGCCTTCACCGAATACTATCCAATGATAACCCGGTTGCTTGCCGAGCGATATGAAGTAAGCGAACGCTGGGTTTCATTGCGCGGTTTTGAGGAATCCCCGGTTAATCTGCAACTTTCAAATGATGCGGTTCGTATGCTTAAAAAGTGGAATATCAAAGAGCGAATTGAATCGGTGCGCAAAAATATGCACGAAATAGAAAAAGAGGGGGGCGATACCCTTGCTCTCACGCGTGACCTGCAGATACTGCATCAGGAACTGAAACTACTCGATAAACATTATACATTAACAGCCAGGAAAACGATATAGTTATTTGTATCCGACGCTCGATCCCGCCTGTGAAACATTCGCCGGAGGGCGGGCACTTAATTCTACATTCAACCAATTAATCATTCAACAATATAGTGAGATTCTCATGAAAAAATATCTAATCTTCGTTGTGCTTCTCATCTCATTGCCGTTGAGCGCACAGCAGGTAGATGTTATCGAGCATGAGCTCGGTAACGGTCTTCGTATCCTGATGGTGCAGCGTCCGGGCGATCCCAGTATTGCAGCCGGATGGGTTGCTCATGTCGGATCGGTAAACGAAAATCCGGGGATTACCGGCATGGCTCACCTTTTTGAACATATGATGTTCAAGGGAACACAGACGATCGGTACGCAGGACTATGAAATCGATCGAAGAATTATGGCTCAAAAGGATTCATTGCGGGCGTTGATGCGCCAGGAAGAATCAAGAATGCGTGAAATGCAGCGCCGCGGCGTTATCGAAGATATCCGTGACCCCGATGCGTGGCTTGAACACTACCGGGAACTTGAAAGGGAATTCAGGGATCTAATAGAAGCGCAGCGTGAAATTATAATTAAGGATGAGCTGAGCCGCATTTACTCGAATGCCGGTGCTACAGGTCTCAATGCTTTTACCTCGTCCGATGTAACATTCTATATTATTACCGTTCCGTCGAACCGCATCGAGCTCTTCTTCTGGCTTGAATCCGACAGATTACTCAATCCCGTTTTCAGAGAATTCTATGCAGAGCGTGATGTCGTACGCGAGGAACGCCGTCTCCGTATTGATTCAACGCCCACGGGAAAATTCGACG
>SLQE01000138.1 GCA_007131635.1 Bacteroidota bacterium
GCAAACGTCTGCCATACATAATAAAAATCGTCTTCATCCTGTTTCGACAATCCGAGATTCAGCGTTCTCCATCCTTCTACCACGAGAAGAGAAAAGCCCATTATAGTAGCGAGCATATCTTCGTGGTTGACCGGAACACCGTATTGTTCTTTAAATCGGGGTCGAAAACGATCTGCCAGATACCTCACACCGGAATGCAGAAGCCGCAATTTCTGGGCGGTGATCACGGCGCGGCCGCCGGGTTCAAATCCGCCCGCACACGAAACGTTCAAAACCAGTTGCAGCGTTCCGAGAAGCCGTTTGTATAGATGTGTTTTAAGATCATTTGATATCGAGAGTATCTGAGATAGATTCGGAGCCGCGTACCCCTCCGGCAGGCTTTTTGCCAGGAGA
The DNA here is from genome assembly GCA_007131635.1 of Bacteroidota bacterium. GTDB lineage: Bacteria > Bacteroidota > Ignavibacteria > T3Sed10-11 > T3Sed10-11 > T3Sed10-11. Next base: position 394 of record SLQE01000138.1, read on the forward strand.
ACGAGAGCACCCGCCAAAATATGTTTTAAGAAGAGCAGTTCTCCGCGGCGGATTCGCTGAAGATCCGTTCCCGGAGGAAGATTATGTGTCAGTTGAAAAAACTCCGCTAATTCCGGGAAATGATCTCCGGGCGGAACGGCATCGTTGGAATCCATGGTGGCGAAGAGCTTTCGAACTCCGGATTTCTCGTTATCCGCCATTATCAATCGGAGATACTTATCTGCGAGTTCATCGCTTTCCGTGCGCAATTTGCTTAGAAATTCATCCGACCATCGTTCGTTGGTTTTCATGTTATCCTTTCGACTTAATTCCGAGGTGACGTTCCCAGTACCGGGTTAGAAATACTTTGTTCGGATCCAAAGTATTCCTCATCGATAAAAAATCCTCCCATCTGGGATATTGCTTTTTTACATAATCCGGTGCTACCGGTATATGTTTCCCCCAGTGAAATCTGCAGGAGATCGATGGATCGTTCATCAAAAGATTCCAGAACTGCGGGAAATAGTTATTCGCCGGACTATCACTATTATATCCGAACCAGGAAATATTAATCCGTATGGTATCCTCGTTATATGAGGGGCTGAGCCAGAAGTCACTCTTCTTTGCCGCATAAACTTCACAGGAATATGAACCGGTCGCTTCATAACCCTTTGAATTATACATTTGATTGAGTTTCGCCAGAGCATATCCGGCCCTCGAAAGCGGTATCCACATCTCGGTAAATTCTGTCGGCGAGAGTTTATTAATCACATGATTATCCATCGCGAGTCCGTACAGCCACCTATCCCGGAATTTCTGCGGTCCCTGCGGCTGCTTATCATTATCCAGGGGAACAAATTTCTTTATCACCGTGGGAAGAATTTGGGACGGATATAGCCATGTCATAATGGAAAGGACGGCTTTAAGTGCAAACGAGATATTGAACTTTTTCAGACCCTGATGCCAGTTGCCGACAACTGAATAAAACAGCCCGCTTGCCGATTCTGCCTGATGCTCATTTCCGGGGGAATGCGGAAATTCGAGATAGGGTTTCGGAGTAAAGGTATCGGGTGAATTACGACCCTGCCCGTTTTTGCCGTTACCATTACCTTTAGAATAATCCGATACCTGCATCTGCCGTGCCTTCCAAATCACCACCCGACGGACGTACTTCTGCGGCCACCACAGGAACCGGGAGTATTCCGTATTTCGGAGAAAATCTTCAATGCCGGATTTTCCATATTTGCCGTCGCCGAACAGATCAACCGAACATTCATCAACGGTTGTTGTCGTTTCTTCACCGGTAATATAAAAGGTGTCGACACATTGAAATGTTGCTTCCGTAATGATACCGAGCAATCCCATAGAAACACCCACAGCAAAGAACATATCGTCATTATTCTCGCGGGTGACGTGGTGCAGCTTACCGTTACCGTCAATAAATTTGAGCGCGATGAGTTGATTGCCGAACCCGTGCCGGACAGATCCACCTGCGGATCCTGTCGATAGGAAGCCACCGACCGTCTGATGAATAATTGTCCCCATATCGGGGATGGCAAGACCCGCCTGATCCATCTGATAAAATAAACTGTTCTTCACATCCGAATCACCGGTCGGATGAAACGGATCCTTGCCGAGATGACAACCCGCCTGCACGGTTACCTGTTTCCTTACTTTGTCTATTGAAACTGTTTTCATCATATCGAGCATTATGTCGATACCGTTGTGGGTGAGGCGGTTTCCCGTGTAGATCGCATCGCGAACCGAGTGACCCGAGCCGCGTACCCGTACTTTCAACCCTTGCTCAATCGCATAGAGAATCAACTCCCGTATCTGATCCTCATTCCCGGGATGGTAGAAGCCGTCATGTCCGATTTGCATTATATTCATAGGATCTCTCTTCTTAAACTGGTACCGTTTTATTTGTATTGTGATACCGTCTGCCCGTTCATTTGTAGATCATTGGTATTTACCGGCGATGGCAGTTTGGTGTAGACATAGCTCCGCCCCCTAACTCACAAAATGCGGTATAGTCGAAACACACAATTCCTACAGCCTCTATGGAATGAGGATTTGTGTGGCCTTTCTTAGCAATGAAAGGTACCGATCGTGTTTATTACAGCTATGTAGAGTATGTAAAGAAACGCTCGTTATTTTCTTTTTACCAGTATCATTGTCATATCATCGCTCTGCGGTGATTCTTTCGTATGCATTTTTATTGCGGAGGTGATTTTCTCCTCTAATTCATTTGGATGCATATCACCATTTTGCCCGATGATTTCCAGCAGTTTTTCCTCACCAAATTCCTCGAAGATATCGTTCATCGCTTCGCAAACACCGTCCGAATAAATGATCAAATGATCTTTAGGTCCAATGAGAATTTCTTTTTCTTCGTAGAGTACATCTTCAAAGGCACCGAGCAACAATCCGGAATTGTTTAGTGTGACAGGGATAGTACCGGAAGAGTACATGATTGGCGGATTGTGTCCGGCATTGACGTATCGAAGCGTATTTTTTTGCGTATCTAAAATTCCATAAAAGAGGGTGGCAAATTTGTCGCTATCCGTGCTATGAAATAAAAGTTTATTCGCTCTCTCCAAACACTCTTTCGGACCGGGATTGAACATAACCTGGCCCCGAATGACTGCCTGTAAATTTGCCATGAGTAAAGATGCCGACAAACCTTTCCCGCTTACGTCACCCAGTACGATGGCAATCCTGTGGTCGTCTAACCGAATAAAATCAAAATAATCACCACCTATTTCGTTTGCAGGTGTATTCAATGCAGTCAGATCATACCCCGAAACAAGCGGTGTTTCGCCCGGTAACAGGTTTTTCTGGATCTGTGCTGCCAGTTGTAATTCTGCCGCCTGTATATCTATCTTTTCTTCGAGCAGTTTATTCAGCTTTATAAGCTCACGTTGTTGCTCATGGAGTGTCTGCTCTGCTTGTTTGCGTTCGGTTACATCCTGCTTAATAGAAATAAAATGGCTTATTTCCCCTTCAGCATCCACGACCGGTGCAATAGTCTGTTCTTCGTGATAAAGACTTCCATCTTTCCTCCGATTAATAATATCGCCTTGCCAGGTGCTACCGCACAGTATTGTATCCCAAATGTTTTTATAAAACTTGGTATCGTGTTTGTCCGATTTGACAATATCGCGCGGATTTTTACCGATGGCTTCTGCCTCAGAATAACCGGTTAGTTTCGTAAAGGCGGGATTTATTAATTCTATGATACCGTTACGATCGGTAATGAGGACAGCATTTGCAGAAGCTTCCAGTGCGGCACTTTGAAGTCGAATTCGCTCATCCGCCTGCCGGAGCTCCGATATGTCTCCAAAAACAGCGGCAAACTTACCTTTACCCGTAGAAAAGGCAGACACGGAAAAATGTTTGTTCAAGGGACGAAAATATACTTCGAATTGAACAGGGTTACCTGTCCCCGCAACATCCGAAAAGATTTCGAGATACGGGGCTTCATCTGTTTTGTACACTTCAGAACCGAGTTTACCGACAACATCTGTTCTATGCATATCGAGAATATTTTCATATGCCGTATTTATATCGATTATCC
>SLQE01000396.1 GCA_007131635.1 Bacteroidota bacterium
AAACAATCCACTCGTTAAATTTGTTTTTATTATGTGTATTCAATAAGAGATTTGGTAATTCAATCATTTTTCCTTCTTTTCCCCTCTTCATCCGCCGCTTTGAGTGCAAATCGTACTAAATCCGGTTCAACAGGATATGGTTCATTGTGGATTGTTTCACCTTCCGCGCAAGTCGCTTCTGCAACCTTTGTAAGTTCGTCGTCACTCACATCCTCCAGACCGATATCCGCAAGTGTCGTCGGTAAACCGACTGACTCACAGAACGAGTAGACTTCCTGAATAATATCGCGGGGTTTATCGGTAAGAAAAAGCGACGCGATCGTACCGAACGCCACCTTTTCACCGTGGTAGTAATCATGTACCTTTTCAAGAACCGTCAAACCGTTATGAATCGAGTGTGCCGCAGCGAGTCCGCCGCTCTCAAATCCTAATCCGCTCAATAAAGTATTCGCTTCGACAATCTTCTCAAATGCGGGCGTAACCGATTTTGCATCACAAGCGGATTTCGCAAATATGCCGTATTCGAGTAACGTATCATAACAGAGCTGTGCAAGTGCGTACGCGGTCATAGAACCGACATCGCCGGTCATATTGGCTGCGTATTTTGTTCCTGCAGAATCCGCTTCAAACCAGGTTGCCAGAGCATCTCCCATACCGGCTACAAGAAATCTCGAGGGTGCATTGACGATTATTTCCGTGTCGACGAGAACGACGTTCGGATTTTTCGGGAGGACCAGATAGCGCTTAAATTCACCTTTCGGTGTATAGATTACCGACAGCGCACTGCACGGAGCATCCGTAGAGGCGATCGTCGGCACGATAATGATCGGTACTTTCATCTCATGTGCAACCGCCTTGGCCGTATCGAGTGTCTTTCCGCCGCCCACACCGACGATATGGTCGGATGTTTCTTTTTTGGCGATTTTAACAAGCCGCTCGATCTCTTCATCCGAACTCTCTCCCTCAAATTTTTCAAATTTTGCCTTAACGGAATTCTCGACACTCTCCCGGAATCCTCCTAAAAGCTTATCGATAACAAACGGATCACAGAGAAGGAATCCAGTATCCCCCAATCGGCTCATTTCCTCTCCCAGTCTGGTGATTGCTTTATAACCTTGAATATATTTTCCGGGAAAAATTGTGGTAGTAATCATAAGAATAATACCTTTCCGTTACAATGTATGGATACATTAGAATTGATTTAAAGGTGTAATAGTTATAACAAAAAATAACATATTATCGTTTCAATCAGAAAGCAAACTGAAAGTTACCCGATATACCGAGCTGTTCGTCAACGCCATCGACAAACAGCCCGAGAAAGTTTAGCTGGAAACTTATTAAATCCGTCGCCTGATGGTTCCATCCGAGAATGAAAAGCTCCGATGAACTGTCGCGGATATCGTATGAAAGATGATCCCACCTTACCAGCACCTCATCCCTTGGAGAAACCTTATAACCAATCGTCGTGTAAAACCCGGTGATGGTTTCGTCACGCCCACGATCCTCGAATTTTGTTTGCAGAAACTCTACGGTCCCGAATAAGCCTTCACTGTTATATTTTATAAAACCGCCGTAGAGTATTCTGTCACCGGTTGAGCTTAACCCGGTATTTCCAACCCTTTCATTTTCCGACATATTAATCGCTCCATTGAGACCCAGCTCAACCGATTGATTACCAAAGTTTGGGCTATATCCGAGTCTCGCAGTATATAAAAATCTGCCATCGTTGGCAGTCTGCAACCCATAGCCGTTATACATACCGATCCGATAGTTTATCTGACCTGTTTTACCAAGAACCGTGAGACCGATCTCGCGAGAGTTTAGCATGGCGCCAACGAGGCGGGCGCGATCTATAAAATCCGTATCCGCCGGGCTAGGATCGAGGTCTGCACTCAGAAACGGTTTAAAAGATCCGGCAACCAGATGAAACTGATCGGAAGCTTTGTATCCGATCTGCGCATCGAGTATGTTTGGCGATCTGCGAAAATCGACCTGGAGTCTGTAGGTAAAATTGCTTTCGAGTATACCGCGAAGGTCCAACCGGGTCGCTCCAAGCTCAAATCTTCTGCCGCCGTTAAAATTATCATTATCAAATGAAAAAACACCGACGGATTGCAGCAGGAGAGACACCCTGAGCTGTTCGGATTTGAGTTTTGCTTTCCATGAATCCGAATCGGAAGCCAATGAGCTTTGCTGAAATACGAACGTGTTAGCAATTATACAAAATATCGTACTCATTATTATAGACTTCATATCTTTATCCTCGTTTCAATAGTTTCTGACCTGCGTTTCGTAGTATTGGTTATTTCCCGATTTATGTTATCATACACCGATTTACCGAATGAATACTCCACCATTCCACTACCTGAAAAGATTCCTCGCAGACTTTATAGCATCACCGAGCGATTCCCACGTACTATGCATGCCCGCTTTAATATTCTCCCAGGCATCTTCATCGGCTTCCTTAAGTTCACGAAGTTTCTTCTGTGCAGCCGTTTGCCTTTCACGCAGTTTTTGGATCTGTTCAAAATACCTGAGCTGCTCTTCACCTTCAACTGTATCGGCTTTCGATTTCAGCTTGTCAATCTCTGCCGTACACTCATCCAGTCTTGCCTGTAACTTACCTTCGTACGCTTTTTTCATGCTCATGTTTTTTGGTGCTTTTGCTTCAACCGTATCGCCGGCCGAGAGAGCTATTAATTTCTGTTCTATCTCCTTTGTTGTTGAAGCGAGATCGGTTTCAATTTGATCCAGTCTTGCCAATACATTCGACGTCGATTCCGAATACCGGGCCATAACCCTTTTTAGCTCAGTTTCCAAAAACTCACGTAGTTCCGTGAAACGTGAAGCCTCGGCTTTTTCAGCAAGCTCCCTGGCGGCGTGCAATTCCTGGGAGTGGCGACGGGATTCAAGGAGTACCGATGTTTTCAGGTAGGTGGCAAACACGAGAAATGTCACCGTGAGCAAAACCAGCAGTCCGAGCATAACCAAACCCAGCGGCGCATGAACAGTGCCTACTCCTAATGACAGATTCGTCGGTGTAATAAATTTACTCCAGTTCAGAGCGACAAAAAACGCGATTATAAATAAGAGAATGAGTAAAAATAACGTACGAATTTTCATAATCTTAAGTCTCCTATCGTTGACACAATTTGCATGTTTAATTTATCCCGGGCTTCTGTGCTTTTCAGAAAACAACAGAAGAAAAATGCTCGCGAATCAGGTCTAATGCTATCTTTTCCGGAATTATTCATAGCTTTACTTTTTTCGGAATATATGTTTATTTTACTGAAAATTCAACAAAAAATCATGTATTCAGGTTTCGGAATACACGATGATAGTTTTCGATATTTCGGATTTATAGATACTATGCATTTCGGTTTTCGGTGACTCGACATGCATCTTTATAATTTCGCGAAGGTCTCTTTCCCTGTAGAAATGAATAGCCTCTTTCCCAAGCCATGTATCGAGAATAATCGCTGTTAGTTTTGCGACGGGAAACAGAATAATCTGATAGAAACGAAGCACCGGGGAAAGCAGCGCACCGACCCGTATGGCATTGCGCGAAAAATACGCCTGAGGAATGATTTCTCCGAAAATCGTAATAATGACAGTCGAGAATAAAAATGCCAGATTCAGGCCGGAAAGGGAAGCAGATTGAGTAATGCAGATTTGCCCAAATTTAAATTCAATTGGTCTTTGTAGTCCGGTATCGTGAAGCATTAATTCAAAACCGTTTACAACCGATTTGTTTGAGAATGTTATTGCACCTCTCCGAGGTGCCACGATTGTTGTAGATTATTATTCTACCAATATTTCACGCCTCCGGCGTGATAACACAGTCTATCTCGTATCTACGAGTTGTAGAGGGGTTCGTAGGATCCCCCGATGGCGATCAGCAGGGGGAAGGAG
>SLQE01000101.1 GCA_007131635.1 Bacteroidota bacterium
AGGCGCTTCGGGATTTTTGGAACGGACAAATCCCCGGAATCGAAAATGAAGAAGAATTACGAAAACCGGGAATTGTTATACAGTTTGGTGTTCCACCGAACAGGATAGATTTGATTAATCAGATCGAGGGTGTCACATTCGAAGAAGTATGGATGAATCGAATAGAAGAAAAAATCCGACATAAAGATACAGATGTACCCGTATATATTATCGGAGTCGACGAGTTGATCAGTAATAAAAAAAGTATCCGAAGACCAAAAGACCGTGAAGACCTGAAATATCTCCTCAAACTGAAAACACACACACAATCGAGGAATAGGCAATAAGATTTTTTTTCAAAAATCCGAACACACCTGCCTCCAATACTTCTTCGGCACCAGGACCTAAAATTTCTGTTTATTCAGATCGGGTAATTTCCTCCAATTCAAAGTGTGTAATTTTTCCTTTGTGGTAAAAATGACTGGAAAATATAAACTTCCGGGTTGGTACGGGAGTCTCATATTGTAAAATTTCTGCACATATTGAGTTGGCATAGATGTTGTAGTTTACATTGATGAAATCGAGTTCTCACAAGAATCCGCGGCGGAGGTTCATCGAATGGAAACCGGCAGGCTATTATTCTCCTTACTTCTTTTTTCTTTTTCTCTCTCCTTGTATGCCCAGGACCACACCTCTATACAGTACGACCTGGATTCCATACATCAGGAAGCAATAAACAACTCCGATTCATTTCACCCTTTAACCGTTTTTAATACTCCGGATGATCAATACTGGGATGACCGGTTCCGTGCTCAGGGATTTGCTGACGGAGTTAAGGTTATTGAAGTTTTTGGCAATGAAATATATGCCGGCGGTTGGTTTTGGAATGTCGGAGAAATTCAGATGAATAGAATCGCCCATTGGGACGGTGACGAATGGAGACCGGTAGGCCGGGGCGTTAACGGAAGGGTAGAAGCAATCAGATATGATGGTGAATATCTCTATGTCGGGGGATATTTTACGGAAGCATATAATGATGACGGCGCGAGGGTACCTGTTAATTACATCGCCCGCTGGTCGGGGAGTGAATGGACATCAATCGGCAACGGTACCGGAGGCCCCGTTTTTGCAATCGAATTAACCGACACCGGTCTGATTGCAGGCGGTTCCTTCTCCACGGTAAATACGGACAACGGTGAGGCCGTAACCGTCAATAATGTTGCATTGTGGGACGGGAATATCTGGCATGCAATGAGTAATGGTGTCCAGGGTGGTGTATACAGTATAGCAAGGTCGGACTCGGGCGGATTATATATCGGAGGCGATTTCAAATATACAATGCGCGACGAAGATCAAATTGAATTAAACTATATTGCACAATGGAGTAACGGGCAGTGGACGCCGTTAGCGGGAGGCGTTCGGGGATATACTCCGACACGAGTCACCATCATTCGTATATTTCACGAACTTGTATATATCGCAGGTATGATTACAGAAGCATATAATAATGATGGAACTGCTGAAGCAATAAGCGGACTTCTCATGTGGGACGGAACAAACTGGCACGCGCCCGGCGGCAGGGTTCGCAATGTGGTATCAGCAATTACAGAATACCGGGACCATATTGTTATTGCCGGCGATATAGTAAGTGTAGCCGGTGAACGTGTCGGAAACGTTCTTAAATTAGGTGAGGCAGGCTGGCATACTGTCGGGAATGCAAGATTTAACGGAATGATCTATAGTATACATTCAACGGGTTCTGATCTGCTCGCCGGAGGAGATTTTACTTCAACGGGTCAATCCGGAGCAAGTAATTTTGCACGATGGAACGAAATATCGTGGAATGATATTATTACACTGGAGCACCCAAGTCCGAATGCGTTTATCAGGTCCATGTCCGCAAGTGATGGTAATCTCTATGTCGGCGGTGAATTTGCTGCAATAGGTACAAATAATTCATTATCACTCATTGCCGGTTGGGACGGTAACGAATGGTTTTCTCTTGGATCAGGCGCCATGGGACATGGTGTATATGCCGTTGCAGCAAGAAATTCCGAGGTATTTATCGGTGGTAATGTCGGTGCTGCAGATGGAATCAGGACTTATTTTCTGGCACATTGGGACGGAGTTCGATGGTCCGATGTCGGCGGAGGTGTGAACGCAACCGTATCTGAAGTTTCTGTCGATGATACATTTCTATATGCGGCGGGATCGTTTACCCACGCTGGTTGGGATACTGATAACCAGGTTCCGGTCAACAGGTTTGCCCGATGGGATGGTATATCGTGGACGAACATTGTTAATCGTGTAAGAGGTCCGTGGATACATAGGATCGAGACGATAGTACCCCACGATAATAAAATTTATGTTGGCGGTTATTTTGATCAGGCACATATGGCTTCTGACTGGTGGATCGAAGTGAATAATATCGCACTCTGGGATAACAATCAATGGAATGCACTTGGCCGCGGTCTTTTCGGTTTTGAGCATCCGGCAGTTTCGGGAATTGTTTATACGATCGCTCTTGATGAAAACGAGAATGTGTACGCCGGAGGAATATTTCAGTACGCCGGTAATACTGAAAACGAATCATTAGAAGTAAATAATATTGCACGATGGACCGGAACAGAATGGGAAGCAATCGGTATGGGGGTCAATGGCACTGTTTATAAAATTATTGTCAGGGAAGAGACCGTCTATGTAGGCGGCACTTTTTCGGTTGCATATAATTCATATGAAGACAGTGTCGTCGTTAACCGTGTCGCGAAATGGCACGACGGGCAATGGCACGCTCTCGGCAGCGGTGTAAACGGAGCTGTATTCGATATGGCATTTCTCGGCGATGACCTTTATCTTGGCGGTGCTTTCAACCGGGCAGGAGGAAAATCCTCTCAGTATTTTGCCCGCTGGTCCGGTGAGATATTTACCTCCGTTCAGGATAAACCGATGATACCGATAACATTTACCGTATCTCAGAATTACCCTAATCCGTTCAATCCATCGACAACCATACGTTACGAACTTCCGGTTCAAAGTTCTGTAAAAGTTGAAATATTCAATACACTCGGACAGATTCTGTCATCTCCTCTCGATGATACGAAAGAGGCAGGTTCGCACGAATTGATTATTAATCTCGGTCATCTGCCCAGCGGTGTTTATTTTTACAGATTACAAGCGACTCCGTCGGATAATGGTGCCGGTTTTAAAACGTATACACAAACGAAACCGCTCGTACTCGTAAAGTAGTTGTCCGGAATTGCATTGAGCCGGCGATAAAATAGTTAGATTATCGATACGGTGTTTGTTCTTATTGGCGGTAAAAGTGTAGCTAAAGATCCCGTTACCGAATCTCCACTAATCCGCTTCTATTAATTTTCTCCAGATATTCCAGTACCAATTCCGGCGTTACGCTTCCATAATAATGTTCCCCCGCCTCTCGGGCCTGTGCGGCGACATAACGATATATTTCAAGACCGTTTCTGTTTCCGTCGATACAATTCAATATTTCGAATGCCATTAAATTATGTAATCCCGGTACGGTCGATACCCTGCCGCGTCCGGTAAGGAAGTCCCCGGGCGTACCCGTTACTCGGAGTCTCAATCCGGAAAGCCGGCGTTCGGTATCGCTTAATGTATAACGGGGTGCCGGCCGCCGACCGGTAACGCGGTTGTAATGTGCGTCGAGCTCAATCAGAATAAATTGTTTCTGATTGCTGAGTTGATCGAGGAGCGCTTCTATTTGTCTTTGCAGACCGCCGTCAATCGATCGAAGCGACTCAACCGCTTTTTGTTCCCGCGCGACTGCGTACTCGATCTGAAAGCGCCCTTTGTGATATGCGGCATCGGGGTCGTCTGCAGCCGTAAGCCATCTGAGAGCCAGGTGCTTATTATTTGCCAGTCGGGCAGCACCTTTCCCGGCGGTTTCGGCCGC
>SLQE01000280.1 GCA_007131635.1 Bacteroidota bacterium
AAAGCATCCTCAACACCATACCTGTTCGTGTGTTCTGGAAAGATCGTAAAGGTTTCTATCTCGGCTGCAATAAACCATTCGCTCTCGATGCCGGCTTAACTTCTCCATCGGAATTGATCGGTAAAGATGATTATCAGATGGGCTGGCTTGAACAAGCCGATCTTTACCGTTACGACGATCAACAGGTAATTCAGACCGGAATACCGAAAATCGGTTATGAGGAACCTCAGACCTCCAAAGAAGGTGCCCACCGTGTTTTGCGAACAAGCAAAGTACCTCTAAGAAATTCTGTCGGTGAGATAATCGGTGTGCTCGGCACGTATGAAGATATAACAAAATTAAAAAAATCCGAGGAATCTTTACGCCGTTCCGAATTACTGTTTCGAACCGTCTGGGAAAAAACACTCGACGGGATGCGTCTCACCGATGAAAACGGGATTGTCATCAAAGTGAACGATGCATTTTGCGATATGATGGATATCGCACGGGAAGATATTGAAGGAAAACCGCTCTCCGTGCTTTTCCCCGAAGAGCGAAGCGATCATATTCTTCAACGTCACCGGCAAAGATTCAGGACACAAACCATGGATGCCCACATCGCAAAAGAGGTGATCTTGCGGAATAAAAAGAAGATGTGGTTCGAAATTTCGCATTCATTCTTTATGGATCACGGCCACAAACCGCTTTTGCTCGGAGTATTCAGAGATATTACCGCCCGCATTAACGCAGATAAAGCATTACGTGAATCCGAGGAGAAATTCCGCTCGCTGTTTGAAGAATCCAAAGACACGATTTACATTTCAACCCCCGGTGGTGCGTTACTTGATATAAATCCCGCCGGGCTTGAGATATTCGGTTATGACTCGAAAGAAGAGATGCAGCATATTAATATCACGGAGGACCTGTACTGGAACCCGGAAGATCGTGGAAAAAAAATCCACGAATTACAGCGTAACGGTTTTATCAAAGATTATCAAATTGAACTGAAACAGAAAAACGGCACTAAAATTATAGCTCTCGAAACTGCAACGCTTGTGCGTGATGAAACCGGCAACCCGGTTGCATACAGAGGCATCATTCGTGATATTACCCGTCAGCGTGCATTCGAAGAACAACTTCGCAATATTCATAAAATGGAAAGTATAGGCACGCTTGCCGGAGGTATCGCCCACGATTTTAATAATATCCTCGGAATTATCGTCGGCTATGCATCTCTTATGGAGATGAACATTTCTTCCCGGGACAAACTGACCTCAAGTATCGATGCAATCCTGAAAGCATCCGACAGAGGTGCATCGCTTGTACAGAACCTCCTTACGTTTGCCCGAAAAACGGATGTCGTGTATGAATCGATGAACGTGAATAATGTCATCAAAGAGCTCACGCAGCTCCTGGAACAAACGCTCCCTAAAAAAATCCGGATGAAAATAGACCTTAAACCCAACCTCCCGCCTATCTTTGCCGATATTACACAAATTCATCAGGTACTGCTTAACTTAGCTTTGAATGCCCGCGACGCGATGCCGGACGGCGGTACGATGTCAATCATAACCGGAGTTACTCCCGTCGAGAAAATTCGTCCTAAACTAATAAAGGAAACCGCAACGGAGTATGTTGTCGTAAAATTCTCGGACACGGGCATTGGTATGGACGAATCGACCATACAGCGAATATTCGATCCGTTTTTCACGACAAAAGACCCGGGAAAGGGATCGGGATTGGGGCTTGCACTGGTTTACAGTATCGTGGAAAGTAATGATGGTATTATCGAGGTAGAGAGTGAGCCCGGAGCAGGGGCTACCTTTACGTTATATCTTCCGGTACGGATGAGCACACCCCAGCTCGACGCGGGGATATCCGTAGATGTTGGTAAAATGCGTCAGGGTAAGGAAAAAATATTAATTATCGAAGATGAAGAACTTTTGCTTCATTCACTTAAAACTACTCTCATCGATCGCGGATATTTAGTTTTAACCGCATCCGACGGAGAAAAGGGGTTGGAGTTATACTCATCTTACTTGCACGATCTCTTCGGAAATAAGATAGACCTTGTTATTTCCGATATTGGTTTACCAAAATTAAGCGGCGAGGAGGTCGCAAGGAGGATAAAAAGACTCGATCGCCGGGCTAATATAATACTGGCAAGCGGCTTTATAGATCCGGAAATAAAAGCTAAATTGCGAAAAGAAGGCATCGAAGATTTTATCCAGAAACCCTATTTACCGGATGAAGTACATCGCGTTATCCGGAAAGTGCTTGATAAAAAATAATCCGTAAACAAGAGAATAGTTGGAGAGGTATATAATGGAAACCAGAACATCATATCATGCAATAAAGGTACTGCTTACGACCGTCATGGTATTATTCATAGTATCACCGGTCTATGTACAGGTAAACGACGATCCCTATCTATGGCTTGAGGAGATCGACGCGGAACAGTCGCTCACCTGGGTTGAGAATAGAAATCAGAATACAAAACAGAAGCTCGCGGGGCATCCGGTCTTTGAACCGGTACGCGCGCGAATGCTGGATATTCTTAATGCCGATGACCGGATTCCCTTCCCCGGTATTATGGGAGATTATCTCTATAATTTCTGGCAGGACACGGAAAATCCGCGGGGCCTGTGGAGACGATCCACCTGGGAATCCTACCTCACCGGAAATCCCGAATGGGAAACGGTTCTCAGTATAGACGCTCTGGCGGAAGAAGAAGACGTTAACTGGTCTTATGCCGGTGCCGTCTGTCTTCCGGCTGATTATACGCGTTGTCTGGTGCGACTTTCAAGAGGCGGCGCCGACGCAGTCGAGATCAGGGAATTTAATACCATAACGAAAACTTTTATTGAGGATGGTTTCTATCTCCCCGAAGCAAAACAATCCGTTGACTGGCTGGATGAGAATACGCTCCTCATCGCGTCGGATTTCGGAGAAGGAACACTCACAACATCCGGTTACGCCCGCATCGCCAAACTATGGACAAGAGGAACGGAGCTTTCAGAAGCGGAAACATTATTCGAAGGAGAGACAACCGACGTTCTGGTAGCGGTTGGCAGCTACAAAACAGCGGACCGGACCTACGGTGTCATAATACACCGGCCCAGCTTTTTCCGGGGAAGCACCTACGTACTGATGAACGGGGATTTAGTGCATATCGATCTTCCCCTGGACGCTACACCCACGCTTATGGGCGACCAGCTTGTTGTCCGCCTGCGGTCTCCCTGGGAAGTCGGCGGAGCTACTTTTCCCGAAGGTGTGCTGATTTCAACAAATATCGATGCATTTTTATCCGGCGAACGGGAATTCCAAATTATTCTTGAAACCGGAGAGAGAAGCACTATTCGCGGCGTAACGGCAACCAGGAGCAACCTTCTCGTTAATCTGTTGGATAACGTGCGGGCCGAACTCCGCCGTTATACGTTTACAGACGGCGTCTGGGATTATGAAAAAATCGAATCGCCGGAATTCGGCACGGTCTCTTTCGCATCCACTTCGCATACGACGGACAGATTCTTTTTTATCAGTACCGGTTATACACATCCGACCACGTTATACATTGCCGAAGAAGACGGCGCAACACACCGGGTACAATCGACTCCGGACAGATTTAACACTGATGGTATCGTTGTCATCCAGCGCGAGGCGACATCGAAGGATGGTACACGGATCCCCTACTTCGTTGTCCACAGGGAAGATCTTGTTATGGACGGAACGAATCCCACGCTTCTCTATGCATACGGCGGCTTTGAAGTTTCAGTTACACCAAGTTACAACGCAACCGTCGGTGCAGCCTGGCTCGAGAGAGGCGGCGTGTATGTCGTTGCAAATATACGCGGCGGAGGCGAGTTCGGTCCGCAATGGCACCGGTCTGCCCAGCGCGAGAACCGGCAGCTAGCATTCGACGACTTTA
>SLQE01000379.1 GCA_007131635.1 Bacteroidota bacterium
CCGTCAATAACAATGAGATCCGGAAGCTGCTCCTGTTCGTCGAGGGCTCGTTTATATCTTCTGTATACCGCCTGTTTCATACTTGCAAAATCATCGGGATGATCCAGGCCGGTGATTTTAAATTTTCTATATTCTGATTTCCTGGGTTTCGCCGAATCGAAACAAACCATTGAAGCAACGATATCCGAACCCTGGATATTCGAAATGTCGAAGCATTCAATCCGGTTTGGGGGCATTCTCAATCGCAGATCTTTCTGGAGAGATTGAATCGATTTCGGTATGAATTCTCCCCGCTTTTTCCGCTGAATCTTCAATTCATCGAGAAGAAACTTTGCATTGAGCTTAAACATCCGCATCAGTTTCTCATCGTTTTCATTTGTGGGGGATGTCATATCAATGTTCTGTCCGGCTCTCTCGTGTAACCAGTTCCTGAGCATATCTTCATTCTCTATTTTCGCCGAAACCATTATTTCCGGCGGAATAAACGTATCACCGATATAAAATGATTGTATAAGCTTTTCAAGAACTTCGGATTCCGGCTTCCCTTCAACGTTATCAAAATAGAAGTGCTGCCGTCCGATGAGCTTGCCTTCGCGGATTTTAAATACCACACCGCACGCATCATCATCTTCCGCCGCGGTGATAAAAATATCGCGATCGATATTTTCAGAACCCTCGACCTTCTGCTGTTCCGAATATATCTGAAGAGATTTTAATTTATCTCTATAGTCCGCCGCTTCTTCAAATCTCAGCTCTATGGAGAGGCGATTCATTTCTTCTTCGAACTGCTTCTTCAATCCTTCCGTTCGCCCCTTCAGCAAAGCTTCCACCTGTTGTATCATATTGTTATATGATTCCTGGGAGATTAATCCCTCACAGGGTCCGTCACATTTTTTTATATGATAATCGAGACATATCCTTGCTTTCTTCTTTTCAATAAATTCATCATCGATAAAATAGTTGCAGCTCCGGATCCTGAAAAGATCCCGGATTGTTTTAAGAGCGTACCGCATTGTTTTCACATCGGTGTACGGCCCGAAATAACGGGAGCCGTCGCGTTTTTTCTGCCGCGTTACGAATACCCGGGGATACGGTTCGTTTGTGATCACGATATACGGGAAACTTTTATCGTCCTTCAGCCGGACATTGTACCGGGGATTATATTCCCTGACAAGATTCGCTTCAAGGATCAATGCTTCCACATCCGAATCGGTCATAATTATCTCAAGATCATGGATCCGGGATATCATAACATCGAGCCGGGGACTGCCGGTCGGCCGGTTCTGAAAATATTGACGAACCCGATTTCGTATCGACTGAGCTTTTCCGATATAGAGCAGTTCGCCTTTCCGGTCCCTGAATTGGTAAACACCCGGGGAGACCGGCAAGGATTCAAGTTTTTGCCTTAGCTGCTCTCTGTCAGATTCTGCAACCTGTATGGAAACTTGTTTTTTCATCGGATGTATGTCATTTTCCTTACTTTACTTCTGCCTTCAACCTCAAGCAAAACGAAATAAACACCTGAAGCATTACCCGTTGCATCATAATATTCCGTATATCTCCCCGCAGGAACTATCCCATCGACAAGCGTTGTAACGTCCCTGCCTATCGAATCGATGATCCGCATCCGTATATAGGATAATTCCGGTACTGAATATTCAATGACCGTCGAGGCATTAAAAGGATTAGGATAATTCTGCGATAGCCACATTTGATCGGGTAATGTCTCTCCCCCCTGAATACTGGTGACGCCGGCGATCTTTTTTAAAATTTTATTATCCGGATCGAATATGATTGTATCGGGCCGGCTGTCGATCGATATAAGAAACTCCTGCCCGCGTTCGTTGTTCCAAAATGTCATGATCGTATCGACGTCTCCGGATCTGAATAAAAACTCCACCGGTCCGTAAAATATTTCGGGTGCATCGAATTGTTTCTGCTCCAGCATGATATGTATTTCAAACCGACCCCCGCCGTCCGGTTCACCGATGCCGGTTGTTATATGATATTCCGGATAGCCGGCGTTATACACCCACTGGTCGAAAAACCATCCGAGATCTTCTTGAAAAACGGACTCGAAACTTTTCCGCAAATCTTCAGTCGCGGCAACCGAATATGCATGAGCATTTCCGTAAGCCCGTAATCCTTCGAAAAAGACATCATCACCCAGAAGGTTTCTTAACATATGCAATACCCAGGCACCTTTCTGATAGATAGCGATACCGAACATTCGGGATTCAGGGGGATTATACAGTGAATAACGAATGATACTATCTTCGGCAAAATATCTTTCCGCAAACCGATCCATTATCGCGTTGCGTCCCGCGATACCCGTTTTCGCTTCTTCGTAAAGCGCCTCCGCGTAGGATGCAAACCCTTCATTGAGCCATATATTTTCCCAGCTATTGCATGTAACCAGATTTCCCCACCACTGGTGTGCAAGTTCATGAGCCGTTATGCGCTCGCTGAGAAAAAGAGAGCGCCGCATTGTAGAAATTGTTTGATGTTCCATGCCGCCGTATCTGAAAGGCTGTATGGCAATCATGCCATACCGGTCAAACGGGTACGGACCGAATAACTCCTCAAAAACCCGCATCATATTTAGCATCATACTGTTTGCCGAGTCAGCCCAGGCAGCATCATTCTGAAACAAATATGACGTAACAGGAATGATATCTCCTGCCTCTGAGGTATATAGCGATTCGTATTCATGAAACAGACCGACATTAAATGCATAGAGATACGGAGCAACCGGATATTGATGATTATATACATAGGTAATGCTTCCGTCAGAATGCGTTGTTTTATCGATCAATTCCCCGTTCGCTATCACAGGCACGGGTTTATCGACGGTAATCTGCATAGTGAGAGTGCTTTTGTTCCATGGCTTGTCGATTGTCGGTACCCACGCTCGGGCATCGCGCGGCTGTGACATAGTATAGCCGATAGTCTGGAGCGCAGTCTGACCCCATCTGGTGTCACCCTGTTTGAAAAAATGATATCCCTCCCGGTCTGATGACTGGACATATCCTGATCTTTTATACCAGATAGATATCATCAGAGTATCGCCGGAGGGGATAGTCAGGGTGGCCGGAAGAAGAATTTCAAAATATTCAGGCGGAGGAATTGGTAGCGTAAAAGCGGGGTGTCCTTTTTGTCCGTTTACATGGACTGAATCAATATCTAACGAGAGATAATGCATTCCCAGCGAAGTCTCATAGCTCAGATCCTCATTTGCCACGGCAGTGTAATGCACTTCTCCGTGTAAAGTCGCGGTATCGGTCGATACGCTAACGCGCAGATCCGTATGAACTATATCGATCCTTCTGAAAATATTATCACTGCCCGCATATAACTGCAAACCTGCTATAAGCAGAAGCGATACCTGAAGCAACAACCGATTCATACCCCTTCCCTGTTATAATGTTAAAGATGAAGCTTTTTTCCTTTTAAAAACTAAATACAGACCACGTAGATTGGCAATTAATATGCCGATTAATACGAGCAGAGAGCCGATTATAATTCGGGTTGTGAAATGTTCACCTGCGATAAATATTCCGAGCAACACCGCAATTATCGGTGTGATAAATGCCGACAACGACAATATTACGGCTTCGATTCTCTTCAGCAACCAGAACATCGTACCAAATGTGACGATCGAGCCGAACGTCGCCAGGTACATAACCGACCCGACAGCTTTGGCATCAAGTACGGTAACACTCCAATCTTCGGTCGCGATACTGATTATGAAAAGGATACACGTCCCGATTCCCATACCCACGGTGACAAGGGCAAACGTGCTAAGCTGATAACCGTATTTTTTAATCGTCACCGACGCGAACGCCTGAATAATTGCGGCACATATGATCGCGAGCATCCCGAAATACGACAAATCATC
>SLQE01000363.1 GCA_007131635.1 Bacteroidota bacterium
CGTTTCAGATCAGTTATTACATCAGACCGATTATCGCACTGCCTCAGATATTCTTTTCCATGATTATCGCTGCATCTCTGGGTTCGATTTTTTATAAGTGGAAATACGGCCCGACTATCAGGTGTTTACTCTTTGCCGGTATACCGGTTGTCCTGGCAGGAAATTTCCTGATCGGCGGTTCCAGAATTTCCGAAGCTTTTGCTATTACCGGGATGAATTCGGTACTCGCGTACGGGTTCTTCGGTCAGATGTTCTGGATGTTTGGCGGAATTGCCATACTTATGTATCTCGGTAAAACTGCTAATACGCGTAATCTCGCACCCGGTATGGCGGGGGCGTTATCTCATTCGGGTCTGACCGGTGCCTGCACGGCCGGCGACTTAGGCGATATTGCCGCGAAACGTGCACCGATTATGATCAATGTACCTTTCTTCGGTCATATTTTTGTGTTCTCGATCCTTGCAATAAGTGCAGAAATGGGTAAACTCTGGCTTCTTCCATCGTTGTTAGTAGCTCTGGCAGGAGTTACGTTTACCTACTTTGCGGTAAATAATCTACGCAAAGCCGATGGCAAAGACAGTATCGAAGTAAAAGGATTGATGCAGTTTTCATTCGGTTGGCAACTGTGTGCGGTTTTCGGAGGACTTCTCTTTTTAAGTTTAACATCTATGTCCATGGAGTACTCTGCCATGGCGACCTCGTCGGCATTGTCGCATTTCGGATTGTTTGCCGCAGTGCAGGGAGGAATGTTCGGCGAAGAATCGGCAATATTAATACCGTTTATCTTTGCGATGCCGTTTCTGGTTCACCCTATCGTATTTTTTATGTTCGGCAGAGCAATGCATCATGACGGTGAAATGCCGAGAACAACCGCATTGATCATTGCATTGATCGGATTGGCGGGATTGATATTTGCATTGCTGTCATAGTAGATAATTATTGCACAGGTATTTGGAAAATGAAATAAAATTTGTATCTTCTACGTTACTAAAAACCGGTACATTCCACATAAACATCGCTCCTAATGTATTACCGGGTAGACGGTCTGTATAAGGAATAAATGCGTTCCAATACAGAAAAAATACAATGGGTGCTATTATTATATTTATAAATTGGAGGCTGTGATGAATCTTTATTACCGATTCTTTTTAAGTAGTACGTATGTACGGTCGTTGGCCGTGTTGCTCGTACTATCCATATTCCTCGGCAGTGTAAGTTATGGTTCTGAGAGAGACCGTGATCGGTCTATAGCAGTACGCGCTTCCGGGATGATCAAGCTCCTGAAAGAAGATCCTACGAATACGATTCAGATGGATTTTTTAAAAGGCAATAGTATCGAAGCAAAATCGTTTGCAGCGAAAGCATCGACCACTATTGAGATAACATATCTTACGCAAAATTATCTTGCAGATCAGGGTGTGTGGGAACACGATAGTCGTGAGTTTTATGTCATTGATAATGCCGGAAGGATTGTCCAGGATGTATATCAACGATATGTCGATGACGAGTGGGTGAATGTAGAACGATATGTTTATGAGTATGCAGGCGATAGCCAGATACCTTTGCATGAAGTTTTCCAGGACTGGGACGCTGAATCCGGGGCTTGGGAAAACATTTCTAAGTATATACTTGAAATCGATGCTCAGGGACGGGTCATAAGTGAAATCTGGCAGGATTGGGATCCGGATGCAGAGGGATGGGTAAACAGAGAAAGAGAAATCCTTGAATACAATCAGGAAGGCCGGTTAGCCGTAATAATAATTGAGGAGTGGGACGGCGGCGCATGGGAGCCGTATGAGAAAATCGAAATCTTGTACAGCCCCGAAGGATCGTTTTCTGAGATTATTGAATATGCCTGGTTCTTCGGTGTCTGGGAAAAAGAGTACCGGATGAGGTGGATCCGTGAAAACGGATTATTGACCCAATTTTTGGGAGAGTATTGGGACGAAGAAGAATGGGTAATCGACTTTCAACAACTTTATGAGTATGACAATGACGGTAATAATACCGTTGTACTTTTCCTGCATTATGATGATTTTGACGAGGTATGGGTAAATGAGATGCGTTGGCTCTATTCCTATGATGCAGCAGGAAACCGGACGGAATCCATTACCCAATTCTGGGATGAAGATGAAGAAGACTGGATGAGTTTTAGCAGATCAGTTTTTGAATACGATAACCGTGGCAATAGAATCAGAACAACAAGATATAGCGCGTTTATCTTCGGATGGGATTCACAGATTGCAGATCAGTGGAACCCCACTTCAAGAAGTAGTTATCTGTACGACAGCAGCGATAATCAATTGATGATGGTGGCGGAATTTTGGGACGGTCAGGGCTGGGTGCCCTCATATCGCATTCTCTACAGCGGCTATGAACCGACAAACGTTGTGGATGGCGGAGGTTTACCGGGAGAATTTACATTGCTCCAAAACTACCCCAACCCGTTCAATCCATCGACGACAATACGCTACAGTATTCCCGAACGTACACACGTGATATTACACGTATATAATACACTCGGTCAGGAAGTTGCCAGACTGATAGATAAAGAACTGGAAGCCGGAAACCATCAGATTACATTCGATGCTTCCCATCTCCCCAGCGGCGTCTATATTTATCGCCTGCAGGCGGGTGACCGTGTCGATAATAAGAAGCTCATGCTTTTAAAATAAGAGAAACAATATCAACAATAAAACCCCGGAAACACCATCCGGGGTTTTTTTATGAGTAGTTCAGTATCAATGCTTGTGACAAACTTCCGCATAGAAGGAAATATTGCATGAATAAATACAGCAGGCGTCTTACACAGGATCGTTCACAAGTCGGTTCGCGGGCAATGTTGTACGGTACCGGACTTAAACCGGAGGATATGGATAAAGCGCAAGTAGGCGTAGTCAGTATGGGATGGGACGGCAATCCCTGTAATATGCATCTCAACGATCTTGCTGCGCTCGTGAAGAAGTCTGTTATCGATGAGGGGATGGTGGGTTTTACCTTTCACACAATCGGCGTGAGCGATGGGATTGCGATGGGGACTGAAGGAATGAAATATTCGCTGCCGTCCCGTGATATCATCGCCGATTCGATCGAAACCGTCGCGCGTGCACAATGGTACGACGGGATTATTGCACTTCCGGGATGCGATAAAAATATGCCCGGTTCTGTCATGGCAATGTCGCGGTTGAACCGTCCCTCGATTATGATATACGGAGGTACAATTCATCCCGGTTATCTTTCGGATAAGAAACTCGACATCGTATCGGCCTTCGAGTGTTACGGAAAGTATCTCTCCAAAGAGGTCAATGAGACTGAACTTGAGGATGTATTGCGTCATGCCTGTCCCGGAGCGGGGGCATGCGGCGGAATGTACACGGCGAATACGATGGCGACGGCAATCGAAACGCTCGGAATGTCCCTGCCGTACAGCTCATCGAGTCCCGCATTAAGCAACGATAAAAAAAGAGAATGTGAACGTGCGGGCAGAGCAATGAAGGTTTTACTCGAACGGGATATTAAACCGTGCGATATCCTGACGCGGAAAGCTTTTGAGAATGCGATTGCAGTTGTCATAGCCCTCGGCGGTTCGACAAATGCGGTGCTGCATCTCATCGCAATGGCACGTGCGGCGAAGGTACAGCTCGACATAGATGATTTTCAGAAAATCAGTGACCGTACACCGTACCTCGCGGATCTCAAACCAAGCGGATCGTACGTTATGGAAGAATTACACAATATCGGCGGTATTCCGGCGGTCCAAAAATTGCTGCTCAAAGAAAGACTGCTCCACGGGGATCAAATGACCGTCACCGGGAAAACGCTTGCGGAAAATTTAGAGGATGTACCAGGGCTCAAAGAGGGACAAACAATAATTGCACCGGTCGTAAAACCCATAA
>SLQE01000418.1 GCA_007131635.1 Bacteroidota bacterium
CGCGGATAACCGCAACGGCATCTTCGGGAATGATGCCGAGTTCCGCCTGTGCTTCACAGGCAAGGATTTCTATTTCGAGCCAGATAGCAAATTTGTTTTTATCCGACCAGATGGAGCCCATTTCGGGCCGTGTATATCGGGGGATCAATTGGTTCTCTTATTGTTGTCGTGATTCTAATTGCAGATTGATTATTTTTTCATCTTTTTCACGCAGCACTTTCAGCCTCAGCACATCACCGACACGTGAGGAATTAATTATATCGTTCCATACATCCGGTGTTATAATGCGTTCATCGTTCACTTCAAGTATGACGTCACCCACTTCGAGTCCCGATCTTGCCGCCGGACTATTCTCAACTATCTGACTGATAATGACTCCTTCAACTCTTTCGAGACCGAGGATACGTGCGAGGTTCTGATCGACTGCCTGTGGTCTGAAACCCGTCCAGAAGCTCCGGTCAATTCTGCCGTGTTCACGCAATTCGGTGACAATGTTCTTAACTCGGTTAACGGGTATCGCGAACCCCACACCGACGTTACCGGTCTGATAACCTGACCCGGTATAGATCAATGTATTGACGCCGATAACTTCGCCGAGACTGTTCACAAGCGGACCGCCGCTGTTGCCGCTGTTGATAGCCGCATCGGTCTGAAGCATGCCGCGGTAGACCCGATTGTTGACTGAACTGAGATTCATGTTTTTTGCGCTGATGACACCGACCGTGACAATCGGTTTATGTCCGCGTTCAAATAATCCAAACGGATTGCCCAGGGTTACGACCCACTCACCGATAATGACATCGTCGGAATCACCGAGCGGTACATACGGTAATTTTCCATTGTTCTCAATTTTTAACAAAGCGATATCGGATACAAGATCGCTCCCGACCAGGTCCGCCTTGAATTGTCTGCCATCGGAGAGTGTCACCGTTATTTCCTCTGCATTGCCCGCGACGTGATCGTTTGTAAGTATGTAACCGTCGGGTGAGATGATGAATCCCGAACCGAGTCCGCGTACTTCCTGACGGCGGGTACGGTCGCGCATACGATCGCGGAAAAACGGGCCGAAGAACGGATCGTCGCCGAAGAACTCCCGGAACGGATCGCGAAAGACCGTTTCGCGTATTTCGATAACGTTAATACCGACAACCGCGGGACTGACGCGCTCAACCGTCCGGGTTATAGCATTATGCCGCGAGACGGTGATTTCATCCTGAGTGCGGGTGAACGTTTCGTCAACATAGGAAACAGGTTGTGCCTCCGCCCATATCCGATCCGAACGGTAACTATTCGAATCGTCTGCAACCGATAGTTCTTTACCGTTAAAATACCAACCCATTCCCACACCGACAAAAGCGGCAAGCAGTACAAATCCCCCTATGACCACTCCCTTACGCACCATATAATCCTCCTCTAAATAAAAATTAATCCATCCGACCGGTATTCCCGGTTATGATCGGTTCGATATGCTTTATAAAAATCAAACCACACAGCATCAGCGCCGCAATTCGAATATGTCCGGGTTCGGCGGTAACTGTTGTCAATTGTATCAGCCAATCATTCTTAGCAACGAGAGCGATTATTAAAAGAACTGCGGTTGCAAGTATGTTACTAATGTGAGTATTGCCCGTTATTTTTCTTAGTAGTATCCACAGACCCAGCCAAACGAACGGAGCAGGCCAAATCCATGGGAACACAAAACCTGCAGCAGTTGCCAGACCTCGTCCCCCTCTGAACCGCAGCCAAACGGGGAAATTATGCCCCGCGACTGCTGCAACTCCGGCGACCGCAGCGACCATAAATTGATTTCCACCCACATACATACCGATCAGAAAAGCAGCTACGCCTTTGAGAATATCGAATACGGCAACTAATATACCGAGAGATTTTGATTTTGTAACTTTTAATGTGTTCGCCGCTCCGACATTACCGCTCCCGCTCAACCTGATATCTTTCTTCGTAAACAGACGAACAATTACGTATGCGGTGGGAATCGAGCCTATGAGGTAACCGCACATGAGAGCAACGGCGAATTGGCTCACGAAATCCCTGTTTAAAAGTTATTAAAAATTAGATATTTATGAAACAAATTATGAAATTTTGGGGTGATTTTCAAGGAGCCCGAATTTAATAGATTTTGGCCTACGATACCGGGAAATGAAACGATGATTGTCCCGAGTGTTTTTTCCGATGTGATCTTTCGTTTGCAAGTATACAATAAAACTAATATATTGAATTTTATGCATTACTAACCTTCCGGCGAGCATATAATATTCTATCTATGACAAAAGAAGCCCTGAAGAAATTACTTAACAATTATAAAGAGGGAAGTCTTGATGAAAACGAGCTGGTCTCGATTCTCTCACAACCCTCATCGGATCTACTCGGTTTTGCCACAATAGACCGTCACCGCGAACTCCGCAAGGGATTTCCCGAGGTAATTTATTGCGCGGGGAAAACCAGCGATCAGGTTGCCGCGATCGCACAAACTATTGTTAAATCCAAACAACGGTTACTCGCAACGCGCGCAACGGAAGAACATTACCGCGCAGTCAAAAAAAAGGTACGGAAAGCGGTGTACCACGAAACGGCGCGCTGCATTACCCTGGATACATTCCCACCCCCGACCCGAAAAGGAATTGTTTGTATCATCACGGCCGGCACCTCCGATCTGCCGGTAGCCGAAGAAGCAATGGTGACACTCAGGTGTCTCGGAAGTCCGGTCGAGCAGGTGAACGATGTCGGGGTCGCCGGCATACACAGATTATTCGATAAGTCACCGATTTTCCTGAAAGCATCGGTGATCATTGTGGCGGCGGGGATGGAGGGTGCTCTCGCGAGCGTCGTCGGGGGATTGGTCGACATACCGGTGATTGCGGTACCCACCTCCGTCGGATACGGTGCCAGTTTTCAGGGTCTCGCGGCATTGCTGGCAATGCTCAACAGTTGTGCGAACGGAGTGACGGTCGTTAATATCGACAACGGTTTCGGGGCGGCTTACGCAGCTCATATCATAAATAAAGTGTAGAACCATTATTTTAATCATCCACAAAAAATTTGCAGGCTGCCATGGTAAAGGAAAAAAGTAAAATTCAAGCTCACGACTCGATTCTCGGTACGAT
This sequence comes from Bacteroidota bacterium, assembly GCA_007131635.1. GTDB lineage: Bacteria > Bacteroidota > Ignavibacteria > T3Sed10-11 > T3Sed10-11 > T3Sed10-11. Next base: position 3,123 of record SLQE01000418.1, read on the forward strand.
CGGGAAAACCCCGCTCATATATCTTCGTAAGGTAACGGCGGGATACCAGGGACAGTATCTGGCAAAGATCGAATTTTTAAATCCGGGCGGATCCGCGAAAGATCGTATCGGTCTGGATATCATTACCGAGGCGGAAGAATCGGGGCAGCTCAAATCCGGCGGTACGATTGTCGAAGCCAGTTCGGGTAATACCGCGGCCGGACTTGCTATTGCGGCAGCCGTCAAAGGTTACAAAACAATATTTACGATGCCGGATAAAATAAGTCTCGAAAAAATTCGATTGCTTCGCGCATACGGAGCGGAGGTTGTCCTTACTCCCTCGACAGCCCCTCATAATGCACCCGATAGTCATATCGAAGTCGCAAAACGAATTGTAAGAGAAACCCCGAACGCAATCCTTGCAAACCAATATTACAATCCAAAAAATATAGATACTCACTATAAAACTACCGGTCCGGAGATCTGGGAACAAACAGGCGGTCAAATCGATTATTTTATCGCAGGCATAGGGACCGGCGGAACCATCAGCGGCGTGGGTAAATATCTCAAAGAAAAAAATCCCGATATTAAAGTAATCGGTGTCGATCCGGAAGGTTCGATAATTCGGGATGTGTTCTATAATAGAAGGGCCAAACCCGGGGGTAAACCGTATAAACTCGAAGGTATCGGACAAAGTTTTCTACCCGGGACTCTGCACTTGAAATACATCGATGAAGTTGTTGAAGTAACCGATAAAGAATCGTTTATCATGGCACGCCGACTCACGCGTGA
>SLQE01000371.1 GCA_007131635.1 Bacteroidota bacterium
ACTTCGTTTATATATGCTCCATTCTCCCGGGAAGGTGTTTCGATATCGGAAACATCGGATATTTGAACTCCTAACCAGGGGTGGTCTGATAATCGAATTACTTCCAGCCTCCGTTCCACGTCCTGGGCGTTTATTTGAAATGAAATAAGAAATGAACAGAGAATGATAGCGGTTACAAAAGCGGTATAAGAATGTCTCATAATGTCACCTCCGTAAAGGTATACGAAATAGTTAGAAAAATGTTTAAATTTTGTATATTTAGACGACGGAAGCAGGGGATGTGTTCCCTAAAATGGAAATAATCAATAAAATATTGTATTACACGGATGAAGTATATGTACGTTGTTCGTTATCTCCGCACACACGATGTTGTATCGCTCGGATTTTTGGCGTTTTTAACCGCTCTAAATGTTATTTTTTACACCCGCGTACCTGAATGGGTCATACTGGTACCCGTGAATCTGCTCGTATCCGGGTTCATCATATTTTGTGCTGTCAGGTTCTCTGACCTTCCGGAGGGCAATACGCTTCGTATAGTGCGGGACTGGTATCCTGTCGGCATGCTTACATTTGCTTTTTCGCAAATGTATTACCTGGTGTATCCTATTCGTCAGCGTGATTATGACGAATTATTAATACAAATCGATTACCGGATGTTCGGCGTTAATCCCACCGAATGGATTGCACAGTTCTCACATCCGGTTTTAACGGAATTTCTACAGATAATATATGCCAGTTACTTTTTTTTATTTCTCATTGCCGGTTATGAAATATATCGGCGCAAATTATTTAAAGAGTTTAATTATTTTATTTTACTCGTCGTATACGGTTTCTATCTATCGTATATGGGCTATTTACTTGTACCTGCTATCGGACCGCGTTTTACCATACACGATTTTCACACCAAGAGTGAAGAGCTGCCGGGATTATTTCTGACGGATATAATCCGTGAATCATTAAACCGGGGAGAGTCGATACCGCCGGGAGTTGCCAATCCGGAAGATTACGTTAAACGCGATGTATTCCCGAGCGGTCACGCAAAATTGACGTTCGTGTTACTTTTTGCAGTGTGGAGGTACCGATTGAAATGCCGGAGATATATGTATGTTATCGGTACACTGCTTATCATTTCAACAGTCTATCTCTGGTATCATTATGTGATTGATTTAATTGCAGCGGTGCTGTTTTTTGCATTCACCATAATGACGGCACCGTATATAGATAAGTGGTGGAAGATAAAAGCTGAGAGGATAAGTGGCAGGAGTGACGGAGATATACAGTGATGCAAAGCATACTAAGTATCCTTGCCCGCCAAGCCGCCTGGCGGGCAAGTTCAATAAGACAAGTAGTTCTTTGTTTTATTCCGTATTGTTTTCCCGAACCCATTGTACGCGTGCAAACTTTACATCATCGGAAAAGCTGTAGTGAAGATCGCCTGAATAGGCACGATGGACGGCTTTCCCTAAACGTTGCGCGAGGCGTTCGGTCGTTGTTGTGATTTCAATTCCTTTCTTTGTTTTTTTTACCTGGACAATCCTGTCGAGAGGATTGTGGTTCATAACTTTCTGTTCTTCATTCCTTATGAGATTAAAGATCTCCTCGGTGTGATCTCGGAGAAACGAGCCTTCGAGCGTTACCAGACCCATCGGTACGTTATCTGCTCGTTTCCTGCATGCGGGACATTTAACTTCCCCCTGGATTTTTTTGCTGCCGTATAATCGTTTTGCCTCCTGCTCCTGATACCATCGCTTATTCCAGTAAATCAAACCGCAATCTTTACAACGAAGCGGTTCTTTCATCCCCATACCTTTTGGCAATAGATACGGATCATTTTCATTACGAAGATTATTTCTAATACCCTGGGACGATTTTACGCGTTGTGTCATACGTGACCCCGCATTAAATGATTATATGTGTAGGTTAATTATATTCGGATTGTGCCGGATGCCGAAGCAGCGGTATGTGGTGGTTATCCCTCCTTTCTTTGTTCGGTTGCTAAATCAGTGAGGGAGCGAGTACAAAAGATACTCACTTATATTAATTGCGAAAATTTTAATCAAAGTCAATAGGCTGGGTGCTCATTTCACAAAATGAATTGAAAACAATCTGCTTCATCTATCCAGCCCCTGCCGTAATTCTGCCGTAAAAGTACGGATTGCAGGAAGATAATCAACCTTACTGTTTCCGCCAATGCGTTTGATCAGAGCGCTTCCCACAATCACGCCGTCGGCATAGGATGAGATATTCCGCGCGTCGTCTCCTGATGAAATACCGAATCCGACGAGGATGGGATTTCTTTTTATATTCATCCGGCAACGCTGCAGATATGCTTTCACATTTTCCGGGATGCCGTTCTCCTTCCCGGTTACGCCGGTTATCGATACGCAGTACACAAAACCTTCGGATGCGGCGTCGATATCCCGCAGCCGTGTATCGGATGTTGTCGGCGCCGCGAGAAATACCGGCGCGAGATTGTTTTCAAGAGCCGCCGTACGGTATGCCTGTGATTCTTCAACGGGAATATCGGGGATGATCAACCCATCGACACCCCGTTCGGATGCTTCCCGCATAAACCTGTCGAAGCCATAGTGTAATACCGGATTCACATATCCCATAAGGATCATCGGTATGGCAGTGGTTTTTCGTAATTGACTGACTATATCGAATACGACCGGCAGCGTGACACCGTTTTCAAGCGCGATATCCGATGATTGCTGAATAGTCGGACCGTCGGCCAGCGGATCCGAAAACGGTACGCCGAGCTCAATGATATCCGCACCCGATGCTTCAAGTGTTTTTACGATCTCCGGCGTTGCATCGAGAGTCGGATAACCCGCTGTTATAAAAATTGAAAGTGCCTTTCGGTTTGTCCGGCGCAGTTCCTGTAATGTTGTGGTGATGCGATTGTTCATGTTTATCTTATATGTGTTTAAATATTGTCCCCAGATCTTTTTCTCCTCTGCCGGACAGATTGATAACGACAATGTCGTCTTCTGTTGTTTCGGGTATGAGTGTTTTTAAGTATGCAAGCGCGTGAGCGGTTTCGAGCGCGGGGATTATGCCTTCCAATTGCGATAGTTCACGAACCGCATCGAGTGCTTCGGTATCGGTGACAGATACGTAACGCACTCTCCCTGAATCTTTCAGATAACTGTGTTCGGGTCCGACACCCGGATAATCCAATCCCGCCGATATCGAATGTGCGGGCATCACCTGTCCGTTCTCGTCCTGCAACAGATAACTTAAATTACCATGAAGCACGCCGGGTTTACCAAGTGTTAAGGTCGCCGCGTGTTGCTGTGTCGTGATGCCGTACCCCGCTGCTTCGACGCCGATCATTTTAACCGAATCGCTCTCGATGAACGGATAGAACAATCCGATTGAATTGCTGCCGCCGCCGACGCACGCCAGAAGATAATCCGGAAGCGATTGCTCTTTCTCCGATATTTGTTGCATCGTTTCCTTACCGATAATACTCTGAAAATCCCTGACCATCATCGGGTACGGATGCGGACCCACAACCGATCCGATAACATAAAAAGTATCTCTCACGTTCGTGACCCAGTCCCGGATGGCTTCATTAGTTGCGTCTTTTAAGGTCTGTGTGCCCGAGTCAACGGGAATAACCTCCGCTCCGAGCAGCTTCATTCTGTTTACGTTTGATTCCTGACGGCGTGTATCCTCACGGCCCATATAGACGATGCATTCGAGTCCGAGTTTCGCGGCGACAGTCGCCGTCGCGACTCCATGCTGTCCGGCACCGGTCTCGGCGATAATTCTTTTTTTACCGATTTTTGCGGCAAGCAGCATCTGACCGACAACGTTGTTTATTTTATGCGCGCCGGTATGACAGAGATCTTCGCGCTTGAGATATATCTTTGC
>SLQE01000257.1 GCA_007131635.1 Bacteroidota bacterium
GTGTCCCCTACGGGAGTCGAACCCGTGTTGCAGGAATGAAAATCCTGAGTCCTAGGCCACTAGACGAAGGGGACTTTTATAATTACGAGTTACGAATTTGGAATTACGAATTGTACCCCAATTGCGAAACTTATAATGTACCAAATACTATTGAATATTTCAATAATATTACCACCTTTTGGGTGAGCGACGGGACTTGAACCCGCGACCACCAGGGCCACAACCTGGCGCTCTACCTACTGAGCTACGCCCACCATGTTGAAATCAGAAATATGAAATGAGAGATAGGAAATGATCCTTCCGATTTCCGTTTTTATATTTCCTATTTCCTATTTCCGCTTTCCTATTTCATATTTCTTTAGGTACGCCCGACTGGAATCGAACCAGTAACCTACGGCTTAGAAGGCCGTTGCTCTATCCGATTGAGCTACGGGCGCAAAATCTGTTCTAATGCCACGATGCTTAGCCCCGCCTCCGGCGGGATTCTCAAATCGGTACTTATTTTAGCTTCTCCCGACTCCGTCGGGCTCGCTAAAATAAACCGATTTGGAAAAGGCCGTTGCTCTATCCGATTGAGCTACGGGCGCGAAAAATCTGTTCTAATGCCACGATGCTTAGCCTCGCCTCCGGCGGGGTTCTCAAAATAGCATTGGCTCGCCGGCCATTTTGGAAGCTACGGGCGCAAAATTCAGACCTTAAATATAATAACAATATATGACAATTTCAATTACGAGTCTACTCCAAAAACAAAAAAAATATTACCACAAGACCCCACCAAAGGTGTCTCTACGGGAGAAGGCTCTAATCCGTGTAATCTGTGGCAAGTGAAAAGCATACATACTTGATTGTTTTTCCGTCTTCCAGATGCCTTGCTTCATAAACGGTCTGTATTTTCACGTCTTCGTCCAAATCCGGGTCTTCGTGCGTGTTCCGGGATAACCGGTGGATCAGAGCGTTTTCTTTTTCGAGAGTCTTCAGTGTAAACTCAAAGAGGGCATTATCGTCAGTTTTAAAATGAAAGATACACTCCGGAGCTGAAAATTTCCGGTAAATTTGTATAAATTCCGGGGATATCAACCGCTTGTTGCTTTTACTCGGTTTGGGGTACGGATCGGGGAAGGTGATCCATACTTCTTTTATTTCATCACAGCCGAAATAATCCCCGATCGTTTCGATGCGGGCTGTGATGAATGCCACATTATTAAGCTCCTCTTCTAATGCGTTCCGCGCTCCCCACCAGACCCGCGCCCGCTTGTTATCTATTCCGATGTAATTGCGTCCCGGATGCCGTCGCGCCAGTTCAAGAGTCGTCTTTCCGGCACCGCATCCGAGTTCGAGAGCGATCGGTCCGTCGTTATGAAAAAATTCGGTACCCCATTTGCCCGCAATTGAATTCGGCCGGTAAACGACATTCGGAAACGCGTCTATATCACGATATTTTTTGAGTTTGTTCCTTGGCATTACTGTAAAAATAACAAGATTTTCCGAAATTTCACAACGGTATTGACCGCAAAGTATAAATTCCCTATATTTACTCATCTGAACATCTGTTCATATATAGGTATAACTATGACGACGACAAAACCGGCTGGGAAAAAAGTAACCGGAAAAAGAAAATCCGGAGAGCGTACAGAGCGGCAGATCGACGATCTGGTCGAGATATTTAAAGTTCTGTCGGATCCGACGAGGATCAAAATTGCGATCACACTCTCAAAAGCCGAAATGTGCGTGCATGATATCGCAGAAGCAGTGCATATCAGCGAATCGGCTGCATCGCATCAGCTTCGGATACTGCGGAGTTTGCGATTGGTAAAACACCGTCGCGAAGGAAAACAGATATTCTATTCACTGGACGATCACCACATTGAAAAATTGATACAAGTCGCTACCGAGCATATCGCGGAACGGTACTGACACGATTTTACGTATATGAAAGACCAAACGCAAAAACCATATACCACATTCCTGATCAAAGGGTTGTGCTGCAGCGATGAAGAGATGATATTGCGGAAACGACTATCCGGTGTACCGCAGATACACGATGTGAAGTTCAATCTCGTCGCACAAAAAATGTATGTCCGCCATTCGACAACCGATGAACAAATCCTCAAAGAAGTCGAAGCAGCGGGATTTCAGGCAAATACAACTAATACGCTGCTTGAAGATCGGACGTTCTATGAGCAATATGGACAAATGCTGTTCACATCCGCATCGGGTGTTTTCTGGCTGATCGGTTTGATTGCACAAATAGGATTCGGTGCTGATCCCGTTGTTACCATTCCGCTCTATATCCTTTCCATAGTGCTCGGCGGTTGGAAAATCGCGAGGAAGGGAATTTATGCAATCAAAACGCTATCCCTGGATATGAACGCTTTAATGACGATAGCGATCACCGGTGCGATCGCTATCGGGGAATGGGCGGAAGCTGCAACAGTGGTTTTTTTATTCTCCTTAGCATTGTTGCTCGAAACCCTTAGTACGGGACGTGCACGGAAGGCAATCCGCTCGCTTATCGATTTAACACCGCCGACGGCAAGGATCAGCAGGGCAGGGGTGGAGGAACAGATTCCCGTCCAGGATGTACAGATCGGTGAGCATATCGTTATTAAACCCGGAGACAGGATACCGCTAGACGGTGATGTGATAACGGGGAGCTCACCGGTTAACCAGGCACCAATTACCGGAGAATCAAAACCGGTTGAGAAAAAGAAAGGTGATCGGGTCTTTGCCGGAACGATAAATCTGAAGGGCATGCTCGAAGTACAGGTCACCGCGACATCGGAGAACACGACCCTGGCACACATCATACACCTTGTGGAGGAAGCACAGAGCAAGCGTGCGCCGGCACAGCAATTTGTCGATAAGTTTGCGAGAATCTATACGCCCGCCGTATTGATACTCGCGGTCGGAGTTGCAACGCTTCCGACGCTGGTGTTCGGTCTGCCCTTTACGGAATGGTTTTACCGTGCGCTTGTACTTCTTGTTATTGCATGTCCGTGCGCACTGGTAATATCGACGCCGATCACGCTCGTGAGCGCGTTAACCAATGCCGCGCGTAACGGTATTCTCATTAAGGGGGGTGTGTTTCTTGAGACCCTTGCTTCGATCCGGACGTTTGTGTTCGATAAAACAGGGACATTGACCGACGGAAGCGTGCGAATTACCGATATCCTGCCGGTGAACACTTTATCGAAGAGAGAGATCCTTACGATAGCAGCTTCTCTGGAACGATATTCGGAGCATCATATTGCCGGGGCAATAGTGCGGTCCGCGATGGAAGAAGATATCCCCATCGATAATGTTCGTATCGATTCATTCCAGGCGATTGCCGGGAAAGGGGTATCGGCGATCGTAAACGGAAAACGTTACGTGATCGGTAATCATTCGTACTGCATAGAAGAGGGAAAATGCACTCCGGTGATCCATCCCGATCTCGACCGGCTGGAATCGGAGGGGAAAACGGTTCTCATTCTCTGGGACGATACGGAACCGGTGAGTGTTATCGGAGTGGCGGATGAATTACGGTCAAATACACGCGAGGCAATACAACTGCTTCATGACCGGGGCGTAAACGCGATTGTCATGCTCACGGGCGATAATGAAAAAACAGCCAGGGAAATCGCTCAACGGTTGGGAATCGATGAGGTGCGTGCCCGTCTGTTGCCGGAAGATAAGCTGACGGCGATTCAGGAATTAAAAACAAAACAAAAGGTGGCGATGGTCGGCGACGGTATCAACGACGCGCCGGCACTTGCCGCGGCCGATGTCGGCATCGCTATGGGGACTGCCGGCAGCGATACCGCGATTGAAACCGCCGATATAGCGTTAATGGGAGACGATTTAACGAAGCTCGCGTACCTGAAAGATTTAAGCCGGAAAA
>SLQE01000281.1 GCA_007131635.1 Bacteroidota bacterium
ATTTATTGAGAATCTGTTATATGAAGACCATAATCTCGGAGTAGCTAGTGCAACCGATGCAGCGGGAAACAGAGAATTCTGGACCCGGAAAATGGGTTGGATCTCCTCCGCATTCGAAACTGCGGTTGATATTAAGGACAACGCTTTGCAGGCAATCTCGGAAAAAATACATACAAACGGATATCCGGCGGTTGTAGTATTTAACCCGACGGCATGGAGCAGGTCCGAAGCGGTCTATGTATCTCTTGACGATCCCGTTATCGCATCTGCCGGCTATTTTAATATTGTCGATGCCTCTACCGGCGCGAATATAGACTATCAAATTATATCTGACAATACATTGGTCTTTCATGCGGAGAATATCCCGTCGGTCGGGTATGCCGTGTTCTATATAAAATCCCGTGAACAGGCGTTCCCCGATCCGGAAGCTAACGATCACCTGCGGCTTGAAAACGATTACTATATAATTGAAATCGATCAGTCCTCGGGCGGGATTTTAAGCTTATTTGATAAGGATGTATCGAAGGAATTGACGAAGCGAAACGGTACATTCAACCAGTATCTTTACAATTCCACTCATCCGCCCTACGGGATGGAGATCGCAGAGAGTGACAGCGGGGCCGTTATCAGGAGAGTTGTTATGCGCGGCGACGCTCCCGGTTCCGGCTGGTATGAGACCGAAATAGTTCTGTATAATAATGTGAAGCGGATAGATTTTTTTAACCGATATTCTAAGCATGCTCCCACAACACTGGAAGCGGTGGATTTTGCTTATCATTTCGATATCCCCGGAGCCGTGCTTGATTATGAAATACCCTTCGGGCATGTCCGGTTGTTCGACGACGAGCTGAGCGGTTTCCGGATCAATCACTACGCCATGCAGCGATGGATGAACATCTCATCCGCAAGCGATAATACGAATGTTATTCTTGCCTCCGATGCTGCCGCGATTCAGGCCTACCCATCGGGAGAATTTGACGGCAACGGCAGAATACTTGTATCCTTTAATTCTGCGGGTACATCCTATCGGGCGGGAACCGGACCGCTGTCGGTTAATTTCTCGCTTACGAGCAATAGTAATGCATTCTCGCCGTCTGCGTCGACCGAGTTTGCATATAATTTTAATCAACCGGTTACGGCGGTCGTTATTCCGGCGTCGAACGGTGGAATGTATTCAGAATCCCGTTATTCGTTTATGACAATATCTCCCGGGTCTTTACTTGCAACAACGGTAAAGAAACCGATGACAGGTAACGGGTATATCATACGGTTGTTCAACCCTGAACCCGCACCGCTTGATGCAGTGATATCTTTTCCATATCCTGTACGGGATGCATACTATACGACGATGCTCGAAGATAACGATACCCAAGTATCGATAACCGGCGATGGCCTGTTCGTACCGTTCAACGGTTTTGATATTAAGACGTTGCGTGTGATTCTTGATGCGCCGACACATTATGCGGCAGCTAAAAAGATGCCGTCATCATACGAATTGTCCGGGAACTATCCGAATCCGTTTAATCCGTCTACGAACATACGTTTTTATCTGCCGGTGGAGGCGGCTGTACGTCTGATCGTACACAATATTCTGGGACAGGAGATTGCAACCATAGCGCACGGCGATTTCGCTGCAGGATCGCACACGGTGATATGGGATGGAATAACCGGTAATGGAATACCTGCTCCGAGCGGTATGTATTTCTATAGTATAGAGACAAAGGGCATTGACGGGAGTATGTTCAACGATGTGCAATCGATGGTATTGATAAAATAAGGTTTGTAATTATTTGGTTCTGATAAAGAAAATAGCATATATACTGGGTATTGCAGGGGTGGTTTTATTTCTCTTATGGGATCTTCCGTACGGTGAACCGGTACCGGAGGGAAGAGAAGTGATCCGGTACTGGTTTATTACCGGTGCCAAAGAGGAGGTGCCGTACCATGCCCGAAAGTTCAACGAGATACAGGATTCAATATATATTGAATCGACGGCCGTTCCGTGGACGGAACATGAAAAGAAAATACTTACGGGGATCCTGAGCGGAAATCCGCCGGATGTTATACAGCAGGTTACACCCGTGGTAAAATGGGCATCGCGTATGGCTCTGGTTCCTCTCGATGAGTTTATCCATCGTGACGATTTCGATACGACGATTTTCTTCCCGGCGTTGTGGGAAGAAATGAAGTGGGAAGGATCCGTCTATGCATTACCGGTAAACTCGGCTTCGTATGCATTTTTATATAACAAACGTTTATTCCGCGAAGCCGGACTCGATCCGGACAAACCACCGGAAACCTGGTCGGAGCTCCTCGAATACAACCGTCTGATCACGCAGCGGGATCAGCGGGGCAGGTTTACGCGGATGGGATTCATTCCGCATTACGGAAATCTCCAGACATCGATGTTAATGGCCTGGCAGCTCGGTGCATCATTTCTGAGCGACGACGGTACCCGGATATCGATGAAAAACGATGAAACGTTAAAAGCATTCGGGTGGATTGTTGATTATTATAACGAGTATCCCATCAACGATGTTAATGCTTTTATGGCCGGATTCGGACATGCGGAACAGCATGGCTTTCTCTCCGAACGGGTGGGGATGATGGTTCTTGACAGCAGTTTTCTCGATCAGATAGAGCGGTACCGACCTGATCTGGAATTCGGAGTGAGTTTCATTCCTGCTTTTGAGGGATATACGACCGTATCTTCGTCCGGAAGCTGGTGGGTTGCAATTCCGCGCGGTGCAAAAAATCAGGAAGCGGCATGGGAGATGATCAAACTCGCGGTTGCCAAAGATACACAGCTCGAAACTGTCGCGGAAATGGAGGAGAGTCTGTTCCCCGGAACAAGGGAAGCGGCAAACGATCCTTCATTCCTGACGGATGAAATGACGGAGGTGTTCGTGCGTCAGATGGATTATGCCCGGTCTCCGTCAATTGTCCCCATGGCTCATGACATTTTCTGGCGTGAATTTCACAATGCACAGGAACAGGTAATGTTCGGATTGCAAACACCGGAGCAAGCGCTTGCACGGGCAGAACGAACCGTTCAGCGGGCTCTCGATGAAGCACTTAGTTACGATCGATTCGTTCGCGGACGTATGTCAATTACGGATAACTAAAAATGATGCACCGCATAATAAACATAATAAGCAGAGTATATCCTTCGTATAAAAACAAGCAGATATTTCTGGCATTTCTGTTCGTGTCTCCATGGGTGATCGGATTTTTAATTTTCGGTTTATATCCGATTGTTATGTCTTTCTACTATAGTTTATCCAGATATGATGTACTCAGGATACCGCAGTTTATCGGGTTCACAAATTACCGCGATTTATTGTTCGACGATCCGTACTTTTGGAAAGCGATCTGGAATACACTCTTTTATACCGCATTCCGTGTACCGTTGAGTATAATCGGTTCATTATTGCTTGCCGTTCTTGTGAACAATGCGGTCCGGGGTATTAAGATATTCCGGACGATTTTCTTTATGCCCTCTATTATCGCAGGTGTGGTGTTATCGGTAATATGGTTGTGGATGCTCAATCCTCAATACGGACTCATTAATTCTGCATTGCTCTTTTTCGGCGTTACCGGTCCTCTGTGGCTGCAAAGTGCCGAATGGTCGAAGCCGGCATTGATACTGATGAGTCTGTGGTCGATCGGCGGCGGCAGAATGATCGTCTTTCTCGCCGCGTTGCAGGGAATACCCCAGCAGCTCTACGAAGTGGTCGATATTGATGGAGGGGGCTGGTGGAATAAGTTCTGGAATGTGACCGTACCGATGATGTCGCCTGTGATCTTTCTGTGGATGGTGCTGGAGGTTATGTTCTCATTCCAGGTATTTACCGAAGCGTATGTGA
>SLQE01000382.1 GCA_007131635.1 Bacteroidota bacterium
ATGCATAGGATAAGTGGGTTTTGTTTATTTTGAACGTGTATTCTTTCCTATAACAATTATTTTTCTTAATTTGATACATCGTTTTTACACAGTCTCGCTAAGGGGGGGATGCAGCCCGCCTGCCGAATTGAATCCACTTTAGCTTTCGATAATACTATTATCAACACCCACCCCTACAACCCATGTTCCACGTGAAACATTACTTCCCAATGCAGAAGCTGGAAAATATATTATTCAATATATCCTCTGTTGTTACCACACCGGTGATCTCTCCTAATGCATCCAAAGCTGCCCTAAGATCCACGGAGACAAATTCTCCGCTGGCTTCTCCCTTTATACTGGCAAGGGCAAGTTCCAGACTCTGCTTGGCCCGAACGAGTGCATCACGGTGCCGTGAATTGGTGACAAGGACACTCCCCTCCTGGTAAGGTTTACCATGCGTCGCTAAATTTACCATCTGCTTTTTGAGCACATCCACCCCCTCTCCGGTTTTCGCTGATATTTTTACGAACGGATAATGTAGAAGCTTACCTGTATCTACAAATTGTTTTCCATCAGTGATGTCAATCTTATTAAGAACAACCAGAGGATCAACATCCAGCTCATTCATTTTATCAAGAATCGAATCGATGTATCTTATATCCTCATCGGACATATTCAGTGAATAATCGATTATCATTAAAGCTAAATCGGCGCGCTCGATCTGTTGTAAGGTGCGCTGTACTCCTTCGGATTCGACAGGATCATTGGTCTCCCTCAAACCCGCGGTGTCGATTATACGGAAGAGTATGCCGTCAATGTTCAGACTCTCCTCAATTGTGTCCCGGGTTGTTCCCGGAATATCGGTCACAATAGCACGGTTCTCCTGAAGAAGTGTGTTCAATAGCAATGATTTCCCGGCATTCGGTTTTCCGGCGATTACAACCTTGATGCCGTCGCGATAGACTTTTCCGACATTAAAGGATTCTATCAATTCCTGCAAACGGCGCAAAACTCTCCCTGCACGGTTAGCGAAATCATCGCGGTTTGCCAGTTCAATATCCTCTTCAGCAAAATCGAGTTCTAATTCTATTAAAGAACAGAAATTAAGAATATCATTCCGTATCTCATCGATTTCCGTCGAGAGTTTACCCTTTAGCTGGTCGAGCGAGGATCTGTGCGCCCGCTCTGTGCGTGCCTGGATTATATCTGCTACAGCTTCCGCCTGTGATAAATCAAGTCTGCCGTTTAAGAATGCACGCTTTGTGAACTCACCCGGGTTTGCGTGACGCACCCCGGCTTCAAACAAAACATTGAGGATGCTCTTTGTAACAAGCATACCGCCATGGCAGCTTATCTCAACGATATCCTCGCCGGTATAAGAATTCGGTGAGCGGAATACCACCGCAACAACCTCGTCCAGCACACGCCGGTTATTGTGGGGGTCAATTATGTTCCCGAAAGAAGCGGTATGGGAAGCCATATCTCTGATACGCCTCTTGCCGTCAAACAACCGGTCGGCGACCGCAAGCGCATTGCTTCCGCTGATCCGGATAACACTGATCCCCCCCTCTCCTATCGGAGTTGCAATTGCCGCAATTGTATCTTCCTGTCGTATCATGTTTCAAATAACATACAATAAATAAATTTGGGTAGACTAATAATTTACACATTGTTTGATGATTAGGCAAATTTCTTTCAGGAACATATTCCAAGGAGATCGAGGCTGTATGAAAAATCGAAATTGTCAGTCTGAGTGATGGATTGTCACCCTTCGACTCCGCTCAAGGTGACAGAAAAACTACTTTTCACACAGTCTCAATCCCTATATACGAGACCGACAAATTTGTATAAAAATTTTTTTTATAATTGTTGACATTGGAATCCTAATTGTATATATTATATGCCAATTAGTGCATATTAGCATACAGAGAACCCATGATAAATCGACAAACATCTGTTTTAAAAGCCTTATCCGATGAAACCCGCTTACGGATAATGAACGTATTTATAACATCCGGAGAGGCATTGTGCGTTTGCGAAGTCGTCGATGCTCTCCATCTCCCCCAGTATCAGATCTCCAAGCATCTTGCAATTTTAAAAAACGCAGGAGTCATCGATGTTGAAAAAGATGGTACCTGGGGATACCACTATTTGATCACCGATGATCCATTGAATAAAATGCTATTTTCATTCTTAAAAAAATATCTTGTTGGTGAGGTGTTCGATGACGATATTAAACAATTGGACCTGCGCCTCCTTCTTCGTGAAGAAGGCCGTTGTGTGGTTGGCTTCGTGGATGAGAAAGAATTAAAAACTAAAATTAAAGACAAAGTTAAAAACTCACAGGTCTAGAATAGAATTTTAGGTCCGATATATTTCCATGTAAATAAAAAAAGTTCGAGTGTAATCTTATGCAATTATCATTTAAACATGCTCTCGTTGCTTTAGATCAATCCGAATCCAGCGATATTATCGTTGCATGTCTGCCATCTTTTAAAAAACTCGAGACAGAGAAAATTACCCTGTTCACATCCGCATCGATTCCATACCCGGGCGGGTTATCGGAAAAAAGTGACGAACGCATGAAAGAGACATTAGAGAGATATAAATCTATCGTCGAGGAGCAAGGATACACCGTATCTTCTGAAGTTCGCTTTAACATTAACAGCTACGCACCAAGAGAAATTATCGAGGGAGCAACGGACCATAAAGCCGATTACCTTATACTCGGAAACAGGGGACACAGTAAAGTACACGATCTCCTCCTCGGCAGCACCGCATCGGAAACAATGCAGCGCTCCCATCTGCCGGTTTATCTCATAAAAATAAATGCCACTGATGAAAAAGAACTGGAGGACCGAAAACTATATTGTGCCAGAGCGTGCCGCGATTCACTGAATCATATTCTCTATGCAACCGACTTTTCGGAAACAGCAGAACGGGCATTCAACACCTTACGGGATATTACGGGACAACATTCGAAGCGAATAACCCTTTTTCATGTTCAATCAAAAGGGAGGATCGGGACCGATGATCCCCAAAAACTTGAGGAATTTAATAAAATAGACCGGGAAAGGCTCGAAAAGCGCAAAGGAATCCTTGAAAAGCATACTAAAGCCGAGATTGATATTAAAATCAGCTACGGTTCAACGGCGCATGAAATACTACGTGAAACCGATGAATCAAATGCAACGCTCATTATGATGGGGAGTCAGGGGCGCGGTTATGTCCGTGAGCTCTTTATCGGAGGCGTCGCCTACAAAGTGATGCGCGGGAGTAAAATTCCGGTGTTTATAATTTCCGCTCAACGGGAGTAGGGGAGTGCTTTTTCAATTAATTAATATTTTGAATCTTCACTAGCCCTTTAAAAATTTTGTAAACCAAAAGGAGAAAGGAATTATTATAACGTGATTTCAGTTGTACTGGCAACCTTAATTTTTATTGTAACACTTGTCCTGGTTATATGGCAGCCGCGTGGTCTTTCAATCGGCTGGTCGGCTACGATCGGCGCCGTACTTGCACTCATTGCCGGCGTCGTCAGCTTGAACGATGTCGTTATCGTAACAGGAATTGTATGGAATGCGACCCTCACCTTTGTTGCAATCATAATCATATCGCTCGTCCTTGACGAGATCGGATTTTTCGAATGGGCAGCGCTTCATATGGCGCGGTTTGCGAACGGCAACGGAATACGGATGTTTATTTTTATCTCGGTGTTGGGAGCTATTGTTGCCGCATTCTTTGCGAATGACGGTGCTGCGCTCATTCTCACGCCGATCGTCCTTGCTATGGTCAG
>SLQE01000430.1 GCA_007131635.1 Bacteroidota bacterium
CAATGATTTATTTAAAATAAAAATTATGGTATATTATTATGGTAAGACGTAATCTACTAATTTTCTTACTGGTGATATTTCTGCAAATCACTATGCATGCCGATGATATACGCGGTGTGTGGGTCCGGCCCCCCGAATCGTTTGAAGAAATCGATATCATTATGGATACCCTTGCCTATGCCGGAATGAATGTCGTTTTTTTAGAAACATACTACCATAGCTACACGATTTATCCTTCGTCTGTAGCAGACCAGCGGCCGGAGTTTACGGGACGTGATGTGTTGCAGGAATTCATCGATGCAGCCCGTTTACGGGATATCGAAGTACATGCCTGGATTGAGGTGTTCTATGCCGGCAACCCGAAACATCTCGGCGACGAAGGACCGGTCCTGAAAAAAAATCCCGACTGGATAGTACCGGCACCGGACGGTACAACAGAATTTGAAGACGGCAAGTTATTTGTCAATCCGGCACTGCCTGCGGTGAGATCTTACCTGATAGCAGTCATGCGGGAAATCGTTACCAAATATGATATTGACGGCTTACATCTTGACTATATACGGTATCCCGTCGATACGGGTAACCGGCCACCGGGGTATGATGACTATTCCCGTCTCCTGTTTGAACGGCAGCATGGCTACGATCCGCTGACAATCGATCGTAGCCGGGATCGCGATTCCTGGATGGAATGGACTCATTGGCGAATGAATCAGGTAACGACGTTTGTCGGCGAAGTACAAAGAATGCTGCTCGCGGAACGCCCTGCCATAAAGCTGTCGGCAGCCGTTTTTCCCGATCGCGTCAACGATCCTCTCGGCTATGAAAAATGTCAGGATTGGGATACGTGGATTGCGCAGGGGCTCGTAGATTTTCTCACTCCGATGTGTTATGCAGTATCGACGGATCGTATTATGGAAATGATTCGTGAATCCCTGGAACGCGGCAGGGGGAAAGTACCCGTGTACATCGGGCTCGCTCTTAATCACCATACTGACATAAAAAGTTTTGATATTTTAATGACGCGGGCGCTCAGCTACAATCCGGACGGATTTGTTCTGTTTGCATGGAACTGGCGTCAGCCGTTTACATTTGACTATCTGCACGAAAAGTTAGAAATAAAACAGTAATGATAACTATACCAATAACAAATACAAGGAGGTAAAGATGAATGCAAAATTGTTATTAACCGTGATCATGGTAGTATTGCTGCCGTTTGTGGTAACTGCTCAGAATGGATGGGAGTTTGCCGATTCCATTTTATTCCCCGAGGCAGACCGGGATCAGGTGCGTCCTTATCTGAGTACCGTCGATGCCGACGGTAACCTCTGGGTAATCTCATCGCGTCTTACGGATTTAAGTGCACACGATGCGTTATGGAAATGGTCGCCCGGTGACCCGGAGTTTACGCTTGTCTACGACTATACCGATCGCGAGGGACCGGATGCGGTACATTCGCTTCGGGGTATCACGGCACTCGGTAATGAGATCCTCGTTGCAATTCGTACCGGCACTATGGATCATGGAAGGATCGACCGTTTTGTGGACGGTGATCCGACAAAGCGCACAATCTACTCGATAGCACAGGGGAGTGCCGGGTATGGTACCTACATACACGGCCTTGCGGCAACTCCGGATTCCCTGGTTTATGCAGGCTTAGTATTCCAATCATCAATTCGCGTGTATAATTTCTCCGAGAGTTTTAAAGAGGAAACCGAAGTTGCTATCGGAAACTGGGTGCCTGTTGCCTGGACTACCTTAGAAGAATTACAAGAACTGCATCCGAAAGAGCCGGGCGGTCATGATCCGGACGGTCTTGCCGCAATCCGTGATATAGCGGTCATTCCGGGAGGAGATTATTCCAATCCCGAGACGCCATTTTTTACTTCGAGGAATTCACATCCGGAAATTCCGGGCTTTGGCGGAGTGGCGATATGGACCGGCGGGACTTATTATTCACCGATAGGGGACGATGGTTATAGCTCTTCACGCATCCAGGATCCCGCATCGGCGCTTATCTGGAGTACGTTTGCCCCATCGGGTATTACGCTTGATTCCAACGGACTTTTATATGCAGCCGGACCGGATTCCACCAGGCAATGGGTGAAGGTGTTTATGTTAGACGGTGATTTCGCACTCGAAGAGACCGAATTCCCGAGCCAAACAAGTATAGATTTCCCGGATCCGAACGGCGCTCCCTTTATGGCACCGGTTGATGTCGCATTATCTCCGGATGAAGCTACTGCCTATGTTATCGACGCCTTTGCGCGGCAGGCATTTATTTTCCAATTGCCGACAAGTGTTGCTTCCGGGCCGGACGGGCTGCCGACTTCAATCAACCTGTATCAGAATTATCCGAATCCTTTCAATCCGCTTACCGCAATCCGGTATACATTGAAGGAACAGACACACGTTAATCTTGCAGTATACAACATACTCGGTGAGAAGGTGGCACAGCTTGTCGACGATGTCCGAGGCGCAGGTGTGTACACTGTACATTTCGATGCAGGTAATCTTTCGTCCGGCGTGTATTTCTACAGACTGGAAGCTGCAGGAAGTGTTCAAACAAAACGAATGACGTATCTCAAATAATTTCCTTAGCACACAACCCATTGTTATGTGAGGAGGAGAGGTAAGTATGACTAAAAGACAATTGTTTTTCAAACTCGCGTGTATCTTTTTTATCGCCGCGGGTAGTATCTCATCCGCGATTGCGCAGGCACCGACCGGCCAGATCGCAGGCCGGATCATTGATAAGCAGACCGGCAACCGTTTACCGGGTGTAAATGTGGTTGTGCTTGAAACAACGTTCGGCGCGGCAACAGATATGAACGGCGAATTCCGCATCATCCACGTTCCCGTCGGTACCTATTCAGTTCGCTTTAGTATGATAGGCTACCAGACAGTCGTTGTCGAGGATGTGCGCGTGCGAATGGACGGTATTGCACGTATCGATATGGAGCTCGAGGAAACATTCATCGAGGTCGAGACGGTAGTTATCACCGCCGACCGCCCGGTCATTGAACGGGACCGGACTGCCAGTTCCTACACCATCGAATCGCGGGATATCGAACGTGCTCCTATCGAGGGACTTCGCCAGATCATGGAATTGTCGGCAGGCATCATACAAAACCCCGACGGCACCTACGCCGTGCGGGGAGGCGGTAAGTATGAAGTCAATTTTATGATCAACAATGTAGAGCAGATCTCGACAAATACCGGTGTCCCCGGCTACAGCTTCGCATGGGATAAAGGGAATACCTCGTGGAAGTACGACTTTAATCCGCTTGGCGTAGAGCAAATGGAAGTGGTTATCGGGGGCTTTAGTGCAGAGTATGGCAACGCGCAATCGGGCGTCGTGAAAGTTGCTACCCGCGAAGGGGGAAGAAACTTCTCGGCGGAAGGCCGTATAGAATATCGTCCTCCCGGTCAATATCACTGGGGTCCGTATCTCTACGGTGAAGATACATTTGAGTATCAACTCTGGGGTACGCGTGATGCATGGGATGCCGCATTCCCGGACTCCTCGACTGCCTGGAAAGACAAGATGTATGATTTATGGGTATTGAATCATACGCCGGTACCCGGTAATCCCTATGGCGTATATGATTACCGTTCACTTTCTTACAATCGTTATCTGGTAGGCATCGGCGGGCCGCTCGGCGGCGATTCGGATAAACTCCGGTTCTTCTTTTCGGGTGAATATCGCGAAGATCCCACACGTATACCGACAATCGAGCGGACGATGCTTTATCAGAACGCAACGCTCACTA
>SLQE01000213.1 GCA_007131635.1 Bacteroidota bacterium
ACAATACAAAACTTGTCTTTTTTGATAATGTTTATATGTACGGAAAAGTGAACGGCGCGATGACCGAAGAGACTCCCCACAATCCTGTAAGTAAAAAAGGTGAAGTGAGAGCACGGATAGCGGAGCTGCTTATGGATGAGGTGATGAAAGGCAATATCATCGCGTTAATTGCGCGCTCAGCCGATTTCTACGGTCCCGGCGCCGTGAATACTTTCATTCACCCTATGGTATTTGAGAAATTGAAGAATGGAAAGAAAGCATCGTGGCTCGGCAGGGATGATGTCGCGCACTCTTTCACGTACACACCCGACGCGGGAAAAGCTACGGCTCTCCTGGGTAATACTCCCGGGGCATATAATCAGATTTGGCATCTGCCGACACATAAGGATGCTTTGACGGGCAAAAAATTTATAGAGATGGTTGCCGGTGTCTGCGATGTTAACCCGAAGTATTCGGTTCTCACGAGGCGGATGATGAAAATGGCAGGATGGTTTAATGCTATGGCGAAGGAGTCGTACGAAATGATGTATCAGTACGAATATGAATATCTGTTCGACAGCTCAAAGTATGAGAAAGCATTCTTTCATCCGGTGGAATATCGCGATGGGATTGCTGAGGTCGTCAGATCGTTATAACCCACAATATTTTTACCCGATGCAGGAATAAGGAAAATCCAACATTCGCGCGAACAACAATTCCCTACGTCTCATCTCATGGAACGTCAACGGTATCCGTGCGGCACTGAAAAAAGGGTTACTCGATTTTATCAATCATCATAACCCCGATATCCTCTGCCTCCAGGAAATACGCGCCCGTCCGGAACAAGTTGCCGATGTTCCCTGGCCTAAAGAATACAAACTATTCTGGAATCCCGCTGAAAAAGCGGGCTACTCCGGTGTCGCAACATTTACACGCACCGAGCCGCTTGATGTAATGCGGGGTATCGGTAAGCATGAACATGAACGCGAAGGCAGAGTACTTACGCTTGAATTCCATGAATGGTATGTCGTAAACTGTTATACACCCAACGCCCAACGCGAACTCACCCGCCTCGATTACCGTCAGCAATGGGACCGTGATTTCCTTGCTTTTCTGAAACGTCTTGAGAACAAGAAGCCCGTCATCTTCGGCGGCGATATGAACGTTGCACATACGGAAATCGACCTTGCCCGTCCGAAGCAAAACGTCCGCAATCACGGATTTACGATCGAGGAGCGAACCGGGTTTGGCAAGATTCTGCAAGCCGGTTTCATCGATACATTCCGCGAGTTTGAGAAAGGGGGAGGCCATTACACCTGGTGGAGCAACATTGCAAATGCCCGCGCGCGCAATATCGGATGGCGTATCGATTACTGGGTTATATCGAAATCCCTCCGTCCGCGGTTGAAACGTGTATGGATATTACAAGATGTGTACGGATCGGATCATTGTCCAGTGGGGATGGAGGTTGGGTGAGTTGTGTATCGTCTGGGTAGGGACTATCTTTGGTATTGGATATTATGTATATTGCTTTGGATAAAGTGTTAATGGTTATTTGTCCGGTAAATAATATGTCTTTGATATATTTGGCCGAGAACAACTCCGATTTCCGTCTCCGTGACCCCCTCTACCTCCTTTTTGCGCGTAAATTATAGAGTGCTGAGATACCACAACTATAACAATTAATCATATCAAGGAACCCCCAAAAAGGAGATTATCATGCAAAAACTGAAAAACCTTTCGTTCTATCAGAAACTTTTACTCGGCGGAGTCCTGCTGATTGTCCTGGTATTTTCTCTGATCCCCGATAAAGCAGACAAACCAATCGGTGATAACCAAAATACGTATGAAATGAATCAAGATGCTGCTCCGGCTCCCGGTTTTACAGGTATTCCTAACCCCGTAAGTAATGACCGCAATCAGCGTGTTGTTATCGTCGATCACGGTTTACAGATGCAGATGGCATCGATCGAAGTTCCGCCGGGTTGGAATCTCCTTCAGGACATTTCACTTAATCTATATACCGGTCAATACGACCGTTTCCGCAGTGATCTGATCGGACCAAACGGACAGTTCATCCGCACTTTAAATATTGCACAATATTCGCAATGGGAAGGTACCAATTTCGAACAGACCTGGCGCAGTATGGTTATGAATGGTCTGAGCGGGGCGATTGATAATATCCGGCTTAGTAATTTACAGCCGAGTCCTACGATGGAGAACGATCAACAATATCGCGAAGGTGTTCAAAAGTTGCGACAGCAGGGGATGCAGGTGCAAGCACTCGAAGTACCGTTTTCCGGTCAAAGAAATGGGGGTACATACCGGGGAGTTGCCTATATCGCACACGCAACTATACCTCAGTCACCCGGAAACATGGGTGTGTTGATAGGAAAGATTGTTGGAAGTCCGGAACATTTGTTTGAAGAGACGTTAATGATAGATAAAAAAGTCTCCGCATCCCATCAACAGAACCCTCAGTATGACATGCGGGTAGCACAAATTCATCAGCAAGTTGCCCAGCGCAGACAACAGGAAATGGCCGAAATGAACCGTTCGCATCAGCAAAGAATGCAGGACATGCGTCAGGGTTTCGATGCACAAAACCGGCAGTGGAGCGAAAATTTCTTCGGCTCGTGGAACACCGGCAGCTCAACAACCGGCAGCGGATACAGTTCAAACGATCAGTTCCTCGATGCAATTACCGGTTACAGCACATTCGATGATCCGCAAACGGGTTATCAGCGGAGGATCGAAGGGCATTACCAATATAACTTCACCGATGGAATGGGAAATTATTACGGTACGAACGATCCGAATTTCGATTATGGTGTTCTCGGAAATAGCTGGAGACCCATCGATCCTTTAAGGCCGAATAACTGATAGTGTTTATTGACACAGAAACGGTTGTATTCGTTTTGTCGGCGCGTCATTCACTCTGTTGCAAAACTACCCCAACCCGTTCAACCCCTCAACCGTCATCGGGTATGATCTCCCGGAAAGCGGCGATGTGCTGCTTGAGGTATACGATATGCTCGGACGAAGGATAGCAACGTTGGTGAATGAGCATAAGGAAGCGGGCAGGCATACGGTTATGTTCAACGCCGGTACGCTCTCGAGCGGATTGTACATTTATCGTATTACTGCCGGAGAGTATACCGCGGTGCGGAGGATGATGCTGCTTCAATAAATTATTCCGTGTGATGCTCCGTTCTGTTGCCGGTGCGAGGTAAGTAACGTTCACTAGTACTTCATTTCAAACTCTGATAACAGATTCACATAATAAGAATGTTGTTCGCTATTGCCGGTTTCTTCGTATAATTGCATTAACGCTTTTATCATTATTTCCAATGATTCAGGCGGTTGATACGTTTGCGAGGTGAATGTATGATAACCATTGAGAAGATGTTTTTCCGCATCTTCTAAGTTCCCTTTTCCCAGGAGGGCGCGGCCGAGTGTAAATTCTGCGGTTGCCGTCCGCCAGTGAGAACTACCCAAGGCATTCGAAAGGATTTCGAGTGAGGAACGGGCAAATGTTTCCGCAGTATCTAAATCTTGTTTTTCAATATAGGCACGGGCTAACAGAACTTTAACCTGACCGATGAGATAGTGCTGTGAATCAAAATGATCCATTCTCATTGTCAGCGTTTGATGCAGTGCATCTGTTGCTTCATCAATCCTGCCCATTTCCAAAAGTATGCCGCCGATATTCTGCAAAACATTGGACAACTCTATATGATCCTCGCCTAAGATAGCTTTTCGGATTTCGAATGCTCGTTGAAATGAATCG
>SLQE01000186.1 GCA_007131635.1 Bacteroidota bacterium
GATTTCGGATCGACAACTCCACGACCGCTGCCGGAATTCAAACGGTTACTCCGCGCTGCAAATCCTATTTCTTCGTTCAATATGTCGACGTCAACAACGTCCTCTTTTTCATACAACGGAAATTATATTCAAACGGAACAAATGGTTGCATACGATAAGTTCGGTAGGGTTATCCACCATAAAAACGCCCTCAACGGTGAGACCAAATATTACTATGGCGATGAGAACGATCCGTTTCCGGAGAACCCGGATACTGCACAGGGTTACAACAACGTCTTCCTCACCGGTATCCGTCAAATCGTCGGCTCGCAAAACATTGAGAACAAGTATAAATACGAAAAACACGGCAACATAAAAGAGCATGAAGATGAAAACGGGAAAACATGGAAATACGATTATGATCCGTTCGGACGGTTGAAAGAAGTGAAAGGACCGGATAATCAGATAAAAAAGGAGATCTCTTACATCCTTACCGGAGCGAATTTCGGTCAGAATAATCCGAATTATATCGAAACCGTACATAAGAGAACGGCATCGGAAAACGTTATAACCAAAACCTTCTTCGACGGACTCGGCGCCGAGATCCAGCAGCTTACGCGGTTCGGATCACTGGATATTATCAACACAACGATAGAGTACGATTTACGCCGCAGACAGAAAAAGATCTTCAAACCGTATGAAAAATCCGGCAGCGGCGGATTCGATCCCAATTATCAAACGAATTCCAACAATTTCTACAACGCAATCGATACCACCGGCTCCCGCACACAGGGATATCCCTATTCCGAAACCGAATACATGCCGGATGCGTTAGACAGAGTAAAAAGGCAAAGCCATCCTGGAAGCGTCTACCGTATGGGACAGGGAAAAGAGATAAAGCATGAGTACTGGACAAGCGGCGGTATTCACTTGAGAAACCGCATTCTCGATGAGAACAACCAGGTTACCGATTCCTACATCGACAAGTTCGGCAACACGGTCGAAACCCGCGTCGATCCTTCGGGGTTGAATATACAGACCTTCATGGAAAACGACGTGATGGGCAACCTGACCAAAGTCACGGACCCGCGCAATATGGTGACAACGTACAAGTATAATACGATGCAGCTCCTCCGCGAAAAGATTTCTCCCGATGCCGGCACATGGGAGTATCTGTATGACCGCGCGGGAAATCTCCGCTTCCTCAAAGACGCCAATCACCGGGCGACCTCACAAAACAATGTCAATATCTCCGGCACCCCCACCGGAAGCGGAACCGTCAACGGCTCCTTTACACTCAACCTGCCGGGGAACGTTGAATTAAAAACGGTGATCGCTCTTCAGGATCCGTACGACGAGGAGTCGAACATCATCCTCCGTATCAAAGCAGCGAACGGAACGTTGATCCGCCAGATCTCTTCCGATGCATTCGGTCCTTCGACGACCGTCAATATCTATCTTCCGAAAGGATCGTACAACTACGAAGTCGTCACGAACGAATCACAACAGGGAGCGGCGCAGTTTGAGTATTCGATCAAATGCCAGAAGGGGTATGAGTTTATCTATCACAAATACGACGTCCATAATCGTCTCATTGAGGTCGGTGAGTACGAATCTACATCGTTAAACAATTTCACACAGACAAATGCAGATAGTCTATCTTTCCCCACATCAAGCAAGCAGGCGAGCCGGGATTTTAGTTATGATACCACTTTCACCGTCTCCGGCATGCCGGCACAGCAGAACGTTAAGGGACGGCTCTCGCGTGCACGGACGTACCGGTTGGGTGCACTTGCAGTGACGGCGTACTTTTCGTATGACGACGACGGACGGGTGAAGTGGGTGTTCTATACCGGTTTGGGAGGGAACAAACGGATTGAATATACGTACGACCGTCAGGGGAACATCATCCAAAAAGAATATTTTTCTACCAATGCGGCACACAAACTTACCTGTGATTACGAGTACGATTCCGCGGGAAGGTTGTTCATGGTAAAGACAACACACAGTGGTGTTTCGAATAAAAAGGAAGTCGAGTACACGTACTTCCCAACAGGGCAACCGAAACGTGTCGTGTTAGGCGATCCCAAAGCGCAAGGCGTTGACTTCAGGTACAACACCCGCGACTGGCTCATCCACATCAACAATCAGAACCTCACTCAAACAGCGCCAAGTCAGGACGACAACGACATGTTCGGACTTGTCATCGGGTATGATCAGACCGGACACATCGGCGCTGCGCAGGGAGCGCAGGCGCAGTACAATGGTAATATCAGCTGGTTGATGTATGCAATGCACGGCGTAAACTTTACCGGACCTGATGGGACTACCCGTCTTGTGGGTTACTCTTTTGCCTACGACAAGGCGAACCGGGTACTGAAGAGCGATTTTGGCTACTTTGCCAACGGCGCCTGGCGTCAGACCGATGCGTACGATGAGAAAGATATAACATATCACAAGAATGGCAACATCACCGCACTAAAGCGCTACAATCAAAACGGTTCGCTGATGCATAATTACACGTACACATATTACTCAGGCACCAACCGTCTGCGCCGTGTAACCGGTAGCGGAGACCGGTATGTGTACGACAGTAATGGCAATGTACGTCACGATTTGGATAACAACATCGGCTTTATCATTTACGACATCCATAACTTACCTGTATCGTTGTACACAACAGGTGGTACATTACACCGGTATTACTATGATCACAACGGAAATCGTGTAAGAAAGTTCGTCGGTACATACACGAATTATATTAACGGCATCGATGGGAGGAATATTGTCGTTACCAACAACACCGGCTCATGGGCAACGTATAATCTTTATGGTTTGGATTTGATAGGACAGATACGGAGAGAGGGTACTACATGGAACAGGTTTTATTTTCTGAAGGATCATTTAGGAAGTGTTAAAGTAATTGTCAACGCCTCCGGTAATGTAGTTGCATATGATGATTATTATCCGTTTGGTTTAGTAATGCCGGGGAGGACGCAAAGCTCTGTCTCGGCTGATGGTAGGTATAAATTCACCGGCAAAGAGCGGGATAGTGAGACGAAGTATGATTACTTCGGGGCGAGGTACTACGATGCGAGGATTGGGAGGTGGCTGCAGGTGGATCCGATGGAAGAAGAATTTTTGGGATGGAGCCCCTATGTTTATGTTTTAAATAATCCGTTGAGAAATATTGATATTTTAGGTATGATGCCAAGCGACCAACATAACGAAGAAGAAGATAAGAAATTGAAGCATAAAAAGAGTGATGATATTCAATTTATACGATCAACCGATAAGATGGGTGACATGGGAAATAATAAAAGTGAAAAAATGGATGATGAAACAGATAGTACGGTATCAAAAATTTCACTTTTTAGCGCAGGTATTACAGTAGGTATAAGTAGTGGAATTTCATTTCTTGAAAAATCAAAAGACTTCTATAAAGAAATGCAATTAAATGCTGATATAAATAATTTGAAAGTAAGCTTTAAATCGGAGTTGTCTAAAATAAAAAATCTGCAAATGATAGGTAGAGCATCGATTCCACTGATTACGATAGCGAGTACTACTTATGAGGCGGGAGCGGCATTGTCAACGGGAGATGCTGGCCAAGCAGTTATCAGTTCTGGAATAGGAGTTGCCAGTTTATTATCCGGGCCTTTAGGATTATATTATCTTGGTGTAGAACAAACAATAGGTTGGAAAAATGTACCTGCAACATGGGTCCAATATGAGTTAAATAGACATGATCGTGGATTGCCAGCATCATCATATAGAAGGTAATATTTCA
>SLQE01000292.1 GCA_007131635.1 Bacteroidota bacterium
ATTAGTCAACAGTACCGCCGATTATTTCAACATCACTATAAACCATTGATAATTATAAAGATATAGCGACGTTTAGGCTGTGCGCGGTTATGGTTGTAGGGATATTCATCAACCGGTAATATTGGTCGCTATCCCGGAGTGTTTTATTTATTGTATATATGTGGTTGATAATATTACGTTTATGCGAGCGGTTCTTTATGCCCGGGGAGATTGGCAAGTATTTTGCAATAGTTCTTTGCAGTGAGAATAAAACAAATGAACTGAAAATTAATTAAAGGTCGAGAAGGAGAGAGAAATGGTCGCCATTTTATTTATACTAACAGTAATAGTTTTCCTCGTTATCGATTATATAATCAGAAAACGAGAAGCGCGGATAACGGCAACAGGTGAGCAGCCTGTAAAAGAATCTTACAAAAAAGCCGGTCCGATGGCGCTGGTGTCAGAACCCTACTTTCATCCGACCCATACCTGGGCAAGAATTACCGACGATACCGTGACCATCGGTGTCGACGAGTTTGCACAAAAAGTCATAGGTCGGGTACAACGCCTCGATATTCCGAAGGTGGGTTCGTATCTGAAGCAGGGTGATCTTGTATGGCGCCTGTTTCACGGTAAAAGAAACTTACCGCAGAGTTCACCGGTCGAGGGTGAAGTGGTAGAGATCAATCATGCCCTGTTCAATCATCCAAATCGTATCAACACATCGCCGTATAACGATGGGTGGATTCTCAGGGTTAAGCCGGTTTCCTTACGACACAATCTGAAGAATCTTCTTCACGGAGAACAGGCACGGCGTTGGCTTGAAACGGTACGGTCACAGTTTGTAATGAGGTTTGCCGGTCACGTCGGTCCGGTATGTCAGGACGGTGGTGAGCTGATCGACGGTGCCGGGGAACTTTTAAACGAAGCGGAATGGACCGAGATATTGCAAGAATATTTTATGTACGAAGAAAATTGATTTTTATTAAACAAAAGACACACAAATCCAAAAGGAGAAAGTTATGGTAGCATTATTTGTAGTTTTGACGATTGTATTATTCCTGACGATTGACCTGGTATATCAAAGCGTACAGCGTCGGAAGTCGGAAGCCGCTGAACCGGCCCTTGCATATCAAAAGATACCCGCGATAAACAGAATCTCGGTACCGGAAGGATTGTTCTTCCACCCGGGTCACACGTGGGCGGCAGTTACGGAATCGGGATCGACGAAAGTCGGTATAGATGACTTTACACGCAAACTGTTCGGAAAGATAGATGCCATTACATTTAAAAAGACAAGCGGCGAAGTGAAGCAGGGTGAACCGTTGTTTGTCGTTAAACAGGGAAAACGAACTTTCGAAATGGTTGCACCGGTTGACGGTATCATCGAAGCGACGAATACCGCGATAGCTCAGGATCCATCGATGCTGCGCATTGATACATATCAAAACGGTTGGTTAGCTACCTTGAAACCGACGAACCTGAAGAAAAATCTGGAGAAACTGAATATTGCCGAATCCGCTAAGGAGTGGGCACGCGAGGAAGTCGCACGGCTTCGGGATTTCTTTGCCGGAGCAGCGTTCGAAAACCGATTAGTCGGTCAGACACTGCAGGACGGCGGTCCGCCTGTCGAAGGTGTTCTTGAATTTATGAGTGATGAGGCAATTGAAAAATTTGAGAAAGAGTTTCTGCAGCGATAAAAATCGTGATGAATATCCTACGTTTCACCCCTTCAAAGCGGGAGCCTGGCTCCCGCTTTTTTTATTTCTGAAAAAGGAAAATGTATTCATGTTTAAAAATATAAAAACCGCCGGCGAGCGCTCTGTATCGCCATAACTCTTTTTGATTGCGTTTTCCTAGCGTGTCTTCAAAGTTTTTTACTACAATACTCTTCAGTGTGTATTTTCTTTTTAAAACTTCCTGCATAATATAAAAGCCGAGAGGTATCCACTCACCCTTAAAATATTTATCCCCGATAACGACTGCAAGATACCTTTTGGTATCCAATATATCATACGTATTATCAATGACTTTGCCGAAAAGGTCAAGAAATGTTTCGAGACCGGCCTGTGCCGAAAGATCGCGCGGGTCGTTGCTGAATGGAATGATATCGTGATACGGAGGATGCAAGAGCAATAATTGAGCGCTTCTGAAACCGTGCTTTTGCAACAGAAGGTGAAAATCAATTTTCGCGCTATCGCCGATCTCAATGACGGCTTTGATCCCGTCATATCCATGTTCTTCCTGCCTGATGATTGTCCCGGTTTTTTCAGCAATATCTTTATTGAGCTCTACACCGATGCCGTTTCTCTCCAAATGCTGACATTCCAGCAGCGTTGTCCCGCTGCCGGCAAAAGGATCCACAACCAGGTCGTTTTTTTTCGTATACCGCAGCATTAATTGCCGGGGTATCTGAGGTATAAAGTTACCCCAGTACCACGATGAATGCGAACCGGAGGAATCTCTTTTCGGCAGTATCCAAAGACTGTCCGTAAGTATTGAATCATATTCTTTCCACCGGTTCAAATTTATATCATTGACATCGTTTGTTTTTACTTTACTTATCCCCTGTATCAATCTGTTGATGTAATATCTGGTTCTTTCTATCGTTTTCGTATCCAGGATCTGTTCGATTTCTCCTTTCAGATAATCACCCGGCAGTATGACGCCGTCATCGGGATTGTCCGTGTGGAATATACCGTAAAGATCTTTTTTTTCTCTGTGCATGATATCAATGAGGAGGGTAAGTTTTCCTTTCACATCGCTTAATGAGTCGACCGTTCCCAGTTCCGTAAGGAATTTCAGAAATCGATGTTTGTCAAGAGTAATGCTGTCGGACATACTATATATATTGTTTGATTCTTATCTGATCGGATGTATAAAATATAATCAAATAGTCGGGACATAGCAAAGTGATTGCATGTGCCGTATCTTTTTTCTAATATAGTAAAATACACAACCGCACAGAAAAGAGCGGCATCACGCATTTTATTACATGGTACAATGACTCAAAGTAAGATAAATACCGCATTCGTGACAATCCTGGGATGTCTTTTTATGTTGAGCTGTGCTCCCCGCGCTGAAAAGGCCATTCCCTGGCCGTTCGAAACCGGCAAATTTATTTTTATTGAATTACGGGATGAAGAGGACGGGCATGTCATATATGGCGATTTTCCACCCGGCCCGATGATCGATTTTCCGACGTATATGTTCGATCCGCACAGAGGTGTACTGGCATCGCATGAATTCAATTTTCAAATAGACGACACTCTGAAAGTTGTGATGGGAAAAAGTAAGAGCCTTCGCGGAACGGCAGGTGCAGGTATGGTGAGTCAGCTCTATGGAATCTATACATTCCCATATCAAACAGATGATCTTTTCCTGAGAGGTATCGATGAACAGGGTACTGCACATATCCGGTATCGTGATGAACGGATCCTTCTCAGGAGCGGAGAAGAGTGGGTCGCCTCTGCGACACGAAGAGATACTCTGGGTGTGTTCCGGGAACGTGCAATTGCCGAATTTACACAATCAATCCGTATTATACACCACGGCTTGCTGGAGAAATCGGACATCAGGAAGTGGTAAAGTGATCACCCAGCAGAACTGAAATGTTTGTCCGCATCGGAATATTCACATCTTGAGCATGAATTGTATCACCAGGATTATAGCAACTATTTTCAATGCCGTCATCAACCAGCGTCGGTAGGTTTCCGCATCGATATGGTTACGGATCTTTATTCCGTATCTCAATATTACGACCGCAATAATC
>SLQE01000081.1 GCA_007131635.1 Bacteroidota bacterium
ACCGACCAGTCCGCCGGTGAAGCGGGGAAGGTTAGGCAAGTCTGGGAGCGTGTATCCGTTTATGAGTGAGGAGATATTATCGAAGTAATTCTTTTCCACCATGTTTGTATGATTGGATGCGCGGATGATTGTTTCTAGATTTTTTGTGCGCAGAGTAAATGAGGGATTCCGGCCTATGAACGAATACCGTCCGAACCGCTCGCCGCCTTCGACACTTTCAAAGAGAAACGATGACCTGGCGCCTTTCCGAAGCCGGAGGTATGCGGAAACCGGCGTTATCGTATCCGCGAGCATTGTGTCGGTTACCGGTACGATGGAATATTGTTCTGCTAATGTTTTAAAGGTTGAAAAATCCACGGTTATACGGTTAATTGTTATTTGTTATTGGTTAATGGTCTGCGACGTTCTTCCCTTTTAACTTAAGATGATTAATATCCCGCGTATTTATTATTATTTTCGGTTCATAAATAAAAAAACCCTTCCCGTTTGGTGATCCGGGAAGGGTTTTTGATAAAATGCTTAATTATTTTATATCGCTGCTATGTTTCCATTCTCAGAACACCAATCTTCATATACGCGTACCAGTACCAAGCCCACCAGGATCCGTTACCGCCAGTGTTTCGATATGTATGATAATCAGTGTTCATGAATAATTTTCTTGTCTGCACTTTACAGGAGTAAAGTATATGAATTTTATTTGTCGATGTCAAGAGGGGGAGTGATTTTTTTAGAGAAACTATATAAACAATGATTATGTTACACATGACTGAGGTTGTTGCTATGATGTGCAGATATACCGGTAAAACCGCAAAATCACTCTGCCTGTATTTTTTCGGCGGGTCGAATTCAATATACCCTATATAATACATTACAGCAGATCTGCTGGAAAATTCCCATACATAGTAATTGCTCCCGTATTACGTCGACGAATGAACAACGATAAAGGAGGAAACTATGAACAAACATAAATCATTTTCATTTCATGCCACTGCCGCAACACTATCACATAATCACACAAATATATATACGATGATATTGTTTGTGATGCTTTTCACCGGCTTTCTTATACTCACCGGTTGTGACGAGGATACGCCTGTCGATCCGACGCCGGAGGTCTCTGTTGAAGCTGTGATTGAAGTCGAGCCGGATGATCCCGTGGTGGGAGAAGTGGTGACACTTGACGGCAGCAGCTCTTCCGTCGAGGGTGCCGATCAACTCTCATTTACATGGGAATTGAACCCGCCCGAAGATAGCGATGCGACTTTAGACAATCCCAATGCCGAAATAACAACATTTCAAACCGACGTGCGGGGCGTCTACGAGGTCATGCTCGAAGTATCTGCCGCGGATGTTTCCGATAATGAGTCCAGATTTATCAATGTCGATGTCGCTGCGGAGATGGAAATTTCAGACGACATTACGACAGACCGGACGCTCATTTCAGAGACGCTGTACCGGGTGACGTCGGATATCGATGTCGGGGCAGCGCTGACAATCGAACCGGGAACGCGCATAGAGTTTGCAGAAGGTGCCGGATTTACATTTCTTGACGGAAGTTCAATTCTTGCCAATGGGACCGAAGACAATCCGATTGTCTTCACCGGCACACAGGAAATACCCGGCTGGTGGAACGGTATCTGGATTTATAATTCCAATAGTCTCATCAATAGTATCACTCACGCAGTGATCGAGTACGGCGGACGCGAGGCGTTACACGGAAGTACCGAACCGGCAAATGTGACCATCTCCCGCTCGTTGCGCCAGGGTCGTCTGGCCCTTAGCAATACCATACTACGGCACAGCGGAGGTTATGGATTGTTCATTCATCCGAGCGGTGATCTTCCCGACTCTGAACGTAACATGTACACAAATAATCAGGCTGCCGTTGGTGTCAGCGCGAGTGATGTTCATTACCTTGACGGAGCTTCGGATTATTCCGGCAACGTGGAGGATTTCGTCGATGTCTCAGGCAGCGATGTCAACAGTGACGATGTCACCTGGCAGGCAATCAACGTGCCATATCGTATGTCCGGGGAAACTACGGTCGGTGGTGTCAGGCTCACTATCGAACCGGGTGCAGAGTTTGCTTTCGGACAGTCAGGACAGCTTCAGTTTTCATCGGGAAGCACCATTATTGCCGAAGGTACCGAAAATAATCCGATCGTTTTCACCGGCACGCAGCAAATACCCGGCTGGTGGAACGGTATCTGGATCGAGGGTTCGGATAGCCCCGGCAATAGTATCAACCATGCCGTGATCGAATACGGCGGACGTCGGGAACTCCACGGAAGCACTGAACCGGCGAACCTTACCATCTCACGCTCTCTGCGCCAGGGCCGCCTTATGCTTCGTAATACCATACTACGGCACAGCGACGGTTATGGATTATTTGTTCACCCGAGCGGGGAGCTCCCCGATTCTGAAGGTAATACGTATAGCAATAATCAGACTGCCGTCGGTGTCAGCGCGAGTCATGTTCAGTACCTCGACGGTGCTTCCGATTATACCGGCAACGCGGAAGATTTCGTGAATGTATCCGGCAGCGATGTCAATAGTGACGATGTTACCTGGCAGGCACTCAATGTGCCGTATCGAATGTCCGGCGAAACGGTAGTCGGCAGTGTTATGCTCACTATCGAACCGGGTGCTGAGTTTGCTTTCGAGCGGGAAGGACAGCTTCAGTTTAACGCAGGAAGCACAATCATTGCCGAAGGTACCCCGGCCAGTCCGATCATCTTCACCGGAACACAGGAAACACGCGGTTGGTGGAACGGTATCTGGATCGAGGGTTCGGATAGCCCCGGTAATCGTATCGATCACGCGGTGATCGAATATGGCGGACGTGAGGCGGTACACGGAAGTACCGAACCGGCGAACGTAACCGTTGCCCGCTCTTTACGTAACGGCCGTTTAGTGATTACCAACTCCGTTGTACGACATAGTGAAGGATGGGGCATATATGTACATACTAACGGCGTCGTGAACGAAGATGTCTGTGACGCTAATGAGTTCAGCAACAACGCCGAAGGGAACTGCAAAATAGACGGGTGATGGATCTTTATTCATGACGATTCATTTTATGAGGCGCCGCGATCTGTCCTTGCAGGTCGTGGCGTTTTTTTATTTGCCCGGCGTCCCCGGATTATAGGTATTCCTGCGGAATGTATTCCGGAAAACATAGTGCAAGAGTTGGAGATCTGTGGATTTTAGAAAATAAAATGCATAATATTCTGAAACAACAATACACTTTCAGTTAACCGTTTGCTCCGGCAATGATAGGTATCCCATGAAAGCAGCCGTTTATACACAATTCAAACAACCATTGACTATTCAGCAGGTACCCGATCCGGTTGTTCCGGATGACGGGGTTGTCATTCAGGTGAAAGCAACCGGAATCTGTCTGAGTGACTGGCATGGATGGATGGGACACGATCCCGATATCCGCCCGCCGCATGTACCGGGGCACGAACTTGCCGGAATCATTGCATCGGTTGGGAAGGATGTTAAATATTGGAAAACAGGCGACAGGGTAACGCTTCCATTTGTGTGCGGTTGCGGCAAATGTCCTCAATGCGCTTCGGGAAATCATCAGGTTTGCGACCGGCAGTTCCAGCCGGGGTTCACGCATTGGGGCTCGTTTGCGGAGTATGTGGCAATTCATTACGCGGATGTCAATCTGGTGAAGCTACCGGATGAGATCGGCTTTGTTGCGGCAGCGGCTCTGGGCTGCCGTTTTGCGACATCCTTCAG